>NZ_JBSSCZ010000004.1:0-133357 GCF_054060215.1 Thermostichus sp. OS-CIW-30
GCGGCGGTTTATCGAATACAAGGCTGTGAGGGCGGGTGTCAAGGTGGTAGCTGTCCCTGCGGCCTATACCTCGCAGATCTGCCACAAGTGCCTGCGTATTCATCCCGACTCCGCTCAATCCTATCGCAAGGGTAAGCAGTTCAAATGCGGGCACTGCGGTTGGGAAGGGGATGCAGATTTTAACGGTGCGAAGGTGATTGCGCTTTTGGGGGCTGCCGTAAACCAGCCTAGAGGTTCGGGCCTGTTTTGTTCTCTGGTGGAGCAGAGCAGGCTCAGGGCTACTGAAAGCCCGCTCCGTACCGCTTTAGCGGTCGGAGTCGGGTAGTTTACAGCAGAAAGTGGTAAGCCTACGGCACCGCACCGCTGCTGATAACGAGCTATACTCAGCTGCTGCTGGAGAGGCTGCTGGGGCCGGCCATAATGGGAAAACGCCATCCTGGCTGTGGCGGAATCCTTTGCGAGAGCTTGCCTGCATCCATGCTGGAACACGACATTGTCATCATCGGGGGAGGGCTGGCCGGTTGCCGAGCGGCTTTGGAGGTTATGCGACGGGATCCCAGCCTCGACCTGGCCTTGGTGTCCAAAACCCATCCCATTCGCAGCCACTCGGTAGCAGCCCAAGGGGGCATTGCCGCCGCCTTACAAAATGTTGATCCGCAAGATTCCTGGGAGGCTCATGCCTTCGATACCGTCAAGGGATCCGATTACCTAGCGGATCAAGATGCGGTGGAGATTCTAGCCCGGGAAGCCCCTGAGGTGATCATCGACCTAGAACACTTGGGGGTCTTGTTCTCCCGCCTGCCGGATGGCCGCATTGCCCAGCGGGCCTTTGGGGGACACAGCCACCCGCGCACCTGCTATGCCGCCGACAAAACTGGGCAGGCCATTCTACACGAGTTGGTGAGCAACCTCAAGCGCTTTGGGGTCAAACTCTACAGCGAATGGTATGTGCTGGATCTGATCCTGGAGGACAACCAAGTCCAGGGCGTAGTGATGTTGGAGCAGGCCAGCGGACGGCTGGAAGTGCTGCGGGCCAAGGCGGTTATGTTGGCTACAGGCGGCTATGGGCGCATCTACAACTCCACGTCCAACGACTTTGCTTCCACCGGCGATGGCATGGCAATGGTGGCGCGGGCCGGCCTGCCTCTGCAGGATATGGAGTTTGTGCAGTTTCATCCCACGGGCCTGTATCCGGTGGGGGTGTTGATCTCAGAGGCAGTGCGCGGAGAGGGGGCCTATCTGATCAATGGGAAGGGGGAGCGCTTTATGGCCGCCTATGCCCCCAGCCAGATGGAATTGGCCCCACGGGACATCACCTCGCGGGCGATTGTTACGGAGGTGCGGGCCGGGCGCGGTATTGACGGCAAAGATTTTGTCTACTTAGACCTGCGGCATCTGGGGGCAGAAAAGATCCACACTCGGCTGCCCTTCTGTTGGGAGGAGGCCCATCGCCACTTGGGCATCGATGCGGTTGTCGATCCCATTCCAGTGCGACCGACGGTGCACTACTGCATGGGCGGGATCCCGGTGACGGTGGAGGGGCAGGTACTGCGGGATGCCCAAACCCGTGTGGAAGGGCTGTTCGCTGCCGGTGAAACGGCCTGTGTTTCGGTGCATGGGGCTAATCGGCTGGGCAGCAACTCTCTCCTGGAGTGCGTTGTTTTCGGGCGGCGCACAGGGGCAGCCATGGTAGAGGCCGTCAGAGGTCGAGCCTTGCCGAAAGTGGACGAGGGATCCCTACTCAAACAGGCCGCCAGCCGGATTGCCGGGCTCCTGGAACGATCAGGGAAGAGCCGCATTGATCAGGTGCGGCGGCAATTTCAAGATTGCATGACCGAGCATTGCGGCGTTTACCGCACCGAATCGGTTCTCCAAGAAGGGATCCAAAAATGGCAGCAGATCCGCCAGCGTTACGAGCGGGATTTGCATTTGGACGATCGGGGCAAGGTGTGGAACACCGAGCTGATCGAAGCGCTGGAGCTGGACAACCTCATGACGGTGGGGGCTTTGATCCTCGCCAGCGCCCTGGAACGGCGGGAAAGCCGTGGCTCCCACGCGCGGGAAGATTACCCCCAACGGGATGATCAACGGTTTTTACAACACACCTTGGCTGCCTTTCGCGAGGGATCCCCTCAGATCAGCTATCGCCCCGTGGTGATCACCCGGTTTCCCCCTCAGGAGCGAAAATACTAACTTTCCAGAGGCCTCCCAGGCCGATTAGGATTGCTCTATCGTTCCCGTTAGCAGGATGGAGCCCCTTTCAAAATTATCCAATATCCAGGGATTCCATCTTCGCCAGCTTGAAATCTCGTCTACTGCCGGAGGGCCAGCCATGCAAGAAACCCTGGAAAAAGCAGCCGTCGCCCTGCAAGCGGAGCTGAATCTGGAGCCTTTTTGGATGCCCTTTACGGCCAATCGGCAATTTAAAGCCAACCCGCGCCTGTTGGTTGCCGCCCGAGACATGTATTACACCAGCCACGATGGACGCCAAATCCTAGATGGGACTGCCGGGCTGTGGTGTGTGAATGCCGGCCACTGCCGCCCCCCAATTGTGGAAGCGATCCAACAGCAGGTGGCCCAACTGGACTACGCCCCAGCTTTTCAGATGGGCCATCCCAAAGCCTTTCTACTGGCGGAGCAGCTCATCCAGCTCACCCCTGCCGGACTGGATCACGTTTTTTTCACCAACTCTGGCTCTGAGGCGGTGGATACGGCCCTGAAAATGGCCATCGCCTACCATCGCTTACGCGGACAGGGATCCCGGCAGCGGCTGATTGGCCGAGAACGGGGCTACCACGGCGTTGGCTTTGGGGGCATCTCGGTCGGGGGCATCTCCAACAACCGCAAGTTTTTCGGCAGCCTCATTCCCGGAGTGGATCACCTACCCCACACCCACAACCTGGAGCAAAACGCCTTTAGCCGCGGCCTGCCTCGCTGGGGATCCCACTTGGCAGAAGACTTGGAGCGGATCGTCGCTCTCCACGATGCCAGCACGATTGCAGCGGTGATCGTAGAGCCGGTTGCCGGTTCAACGGGGGTGTTGCTGCCGCCGGTGGGCTATTTGGAAAAGCTGCGGGCCATTTGCGACAAATACGGCATTCTGCTCATCTTCGATGAGGTGATCACCGGCTTTGGGCGTCTGGGATCCCCTTTTGCGGCCAATTACTTTGGGGTGGTGCCGGATCTGATTTGCTGTGCCAAGGGCCTCACCAATGGCACCATCCCGATGGGCGCAGTGATCGTCAAGCAAGAGATCTACAGCGCCTTCATGGAGGCTGCTGGTTCCGCTGATGACCTGCACCGTCCAGGGGACAACAGCAGGACGCTGTCCTGGAGCCCCATCGAGTTTTTCCACGGCTACACCTACTCCGGCCACCCAGTTGCCAGTGCCGCCGGCTTGGCTACCCTGAACCTGTATCGAGAAGAAGGCTTGTTCGAGCGGGCTGCCAACCTCGCTCCCCTCTGGGAGGAGGCTCTCCATTCCCTACGGGGCTTGCCTCATGTCATCGATGTGCGCAACCTCGGCTTGGTGGGGGCAATTGAATTGGAAGGGATCCCTGGCCGACCGACAGCGCGGGCTTTTGAAGCGTTTTTGCGCTGCTACGAGCGGGGGGTATTGATTCGCACTACAGGTGATACCATTGCCCTTTCCCCGCCTTTGATCATCGAGGAAGCCCATATTGAACACCTGATCGCCACCCTGAAGCGAGTTCTTCAAGAGCTACCTTAGTCCTGAATCGACAAGAGAGACTGCCTGAGGGAGTTAGAAGCTTCTGGGGCTGGGCGTCGGCGAAGGACTGGGAGAGGGACTGGGTCTGGGCGAAGGGGATACCGAGGGAAAGGGATTGGGGGTGCCGGTCGGCGTTGGCGAGGGGGAGGGACTGGGCGCAGGCAACACCCGTAAAGGAGCTTTGGCCGAAGCAATTCGGCCCTGGGTATCCGCCACCATTGCCGTCACCTCATAATCCCCGGTGGGAGCAGAAGTGGGAATGGTGATGGGGATGGTGCCAATGCAGGCTCTGCTGTTGGGCTGACAGCCGACGGCAGCGGCAGTGAAATCAAAGGTGAGGGTGAGGGGGCTTTGTCGGATTTCCACCCGGAAGCTGATGCCGGCCCCCAAACCTGCAGGAGTCGTCACGGCCACCAGCACGTTGAAGGGTACTGTCTGTCGCGCGTCCGTCAGGGCCACCACGGCAATCGAAGGCGGCTCTGCTGCAAAGGAAGCAGTGGGAGAGGGGCTGGGAGTGGGGAAAGGATTCAAGAGGGGAGTGGGGGTCGGGGTAGGCAGAGGGGTGGGCAGCGGCGTAGGGACAGGACTGGGGATGAGGAAAGGAGTGGGCGTTGGAGCCACCACCGCTATCGGCGTGATGGTAACCGCAGGCTGTTCGCCGGCATCTTCTTGGCAAGCCACAAGTGACAACGACAGAAGAGCGGCTATACTGGCCCTTATTACAGAGGAGGCTGCTAACGTCCAGCTCTGACGGAACCTATGGGGCTGCTGTCTCATGGGGTTTGACTCCTCACAACACAAAGCTTTGGGATCCTGCCGGTTCTGGGAGAGCCGAGCTTCGGTGGCATTCAACTCAAAAACCCGGCCAACCTGCTTCCTCAGCCGCAAAAGCAGGAGCGTCTCACACGCTGCTAACACTATAGATAGAGCATTAGTTTTTTGCAAACCCCACCTGTGGACTCCCCCTTTGGGGGTGAAGCCAGATAGAGGGGAATGACCTGGGCCGAGTTAGACTGGTAAGCGTGACAGCAAGACGAGGATCCATGGCAGCAAGGGCGGGAGCAGAACCATCTTCTGGCTGTGGAGAAGCAGAGGGGCAGACTGCCGTTGGCGTTGATGCCCTGTACCCCTCAGAAAACATCAGCGGGGCGGGGTATGCCCGGGAAGAGCTGCAAGAGGCTTGCGGGGTCTTTGGCATCCTGGCTCCAGGAGAGGAGGTGGCCAAGCTGGCCTACTTTGGCCTATTTGCCTTGCAGCATCGCGGCCAAGAATCGGCAGGGATCGCCACTTTTGAGGGATCCTTTTGCCGGGTTCACAAGGCGATGGGCTTGGTCTCCCAGGTCTTCGATGAAGTGAACTTGGCCCAACTGACCGGGGATCTGGCGGTTGGTCACACCCGCTACTCCACCACTGGATCCAGCCGCGTGGCCAATGCTCAGCCGGTGATCGTGGAGACTCGCCTGGGGCCGCTGGCTCTGGCCCACAACGGCAATTTGGTCAATGCGGAAGAGCTGCGGAAGGAACTGGAGGCCGCCGACCGGCACCTAACCAGCAGCACCGACTCCGAGTGTATTGCCCACGCCATTGCCCAGGCGGTGAACCAAGGTCAAGATTGGATCGCGGCCACTTGCCAAGCTTTGCGCCGCTGTCAGGGGGCTTTTAGTCTGGTGATCGGCACGCCAGAGGGCCTGATCGGGGCACGGGATCCCTATGGGGTGCGTCCGCTGGTGTTGGGGCTTTTGAGCAGCAACCCCGCTCTGGATGAGCTGCTGCAGTCAGAGATGCTGGAGATCATCTGCAGCGACGGCACCCTCAGCCACCCCGAGGCCGAGCCGCTGCATTACGTGTTGGCTTCAGAAACCTGTGCTTTGGATATCATTGGGGCCGACCCTCTGCGGCAGGTGGAGCCGGGAGAGTTGGTGTGGATCAGCCGTCAGGGGCTGCAATCGGTGCGTTGGGCGGAGGCCACCCCCAAGTTGTGCATCTTCGAGATGATCTACTTCGCCCGCCCCGACAGTTGGATGCACGGGGAAAGCCTCTACTCCTACCGGGTGCGGCTGGGAGAACAACTGGCCAAGGAGGCTCCGGCAGAGGCCGACTGGGTGATCTCCGTTCCCGATTCCGGCACGCCGGCGGCCATTGGCTATGCTCGCCAGTCGGGGATCCCTTACACCGAAGGGCTGATCAAAAATCGCTACGTGGGCCGCACCTTTATTCAGCCCACCCAATCCATGCGGGAGCGGGGCATTCGCATGAAGCTCAACCCCCTGGAGGATGTGCTGGGGGGGAAGCGGATTGTTATTGTGGACGACTCGATTGTGCGGGGTACCACCAGCCAGAAAATCGTCAAGGCCCTGCGCCAGGCGGGGGCTACCCAGGTCCACATGCGCATTTCCAGCCCCCCGGTCACCCATCCCTGCTTCTACGGTATCGATACCGATAGCCAGGATCAGTTGATTGCTGCCCAGCATTCCGTAGAGGAAATCGCCGAGAAGATTGGAGTGGATTCTTTGGCCTACCTGAGCTGGGAAGGCATGCTGGCTGCCACGGGCCGGGATCCCAACTCGTTCTGCTCCGCTTGCTTTACCGGCCACTACCCCATCCCCATCCCAGAAGGGCTGAAGCGCTCCAAGCTGGCCCTGGAACTGGTGGCTACTGGCAAGAGCCGCTAGGCTGCTCAGGGATCCCCGCTAGACTGAGAAGAAGAATTGCTTGGGGCAAGCCATGACTTTTCGCCTACGCCAATTGGGGGATCCCATCCTGACGCAAGTGGCCGAGCCGGTGACGGAGTTCAAAACGCCGGCCTTGCAGGATCTTATAGAAGGCATGCTGGCTACCCTGAAAGAGGCGCAGGGGGTGGGCTTGGCTGCTCCTCAGGTGGGATCCCTGCTCCAAGTGCTGATCGTGGCCTCTCGTCCCAATCCCCGCTACCCGGAAGCGCCGCAAATGCAGCCTCTGGTGATGGTTAACCCCCGTCTGCTGGCTTGCAGTTCTGAACAGGTGCTGGGTTGGGAAGGCTGCTTGAGTGTGCCCAATTGCCGTGGTCTGGTGGCCCGCGCCCGCGAAGTGGAGGTGGAGTATTACACTCCAGAAGGCGTTCAGCAAAGGGTGGTCTGGCAGGATTTTCCGGCGCGGATCTTTCAGCACGAATACGATCACCTGATGGGTCGGGTGTTCCTGCAGCGGCAGCCTCGGCAACTGCTTACCGAAGCCCAGTACCAAGCACAGATTTTGGGTCAGCCCGCCTGAGGGATCCCACCATGCCCTACATGGTTATCTACGACGGCCTCTGCAACCTCTGTGCCACCGGCGTTCAGCTCTTGGAGCAACTGGATCGCGGACGGCAGTTTTGCTATGCCCCCATGCAAGATGCTTCTACCCTGGCCCAATGGGGGATCCCACCGGAGCAGGTGGAGCTGGGGATGATTCTCATCGATCTGGAGCACTCAGAGCGCCGCTGGCAGGGATCCGCTGCCATTGAACAAATTGCCGCCCTTTTGCCGAGCGGGGAGGTGTGGCTGGCTCTGTACCGCAACTTTCCTGGCTTGAAGTTTCTGGGGGATCTGGGCTACAAACAGATCCGGGATCACCGCTACGAGTGGTTTGGCTGCCGTAACACCCTCTACCTATCGGCTTACCCTGTCTGTGTTCGCGGCCAGGATCTCCTGGTGGATTTGGTAGATAAGGAATCATGCTCAGCCCCGTCCAGCAACTGCTGCACCAATACGCTCAGGGGGAACGGGATTTCAAGCAGCTGAATCTCAGCGCCCTGGGGCTTTACCAAGCAGATCTGCAAGGGATCCTCCTCAGCGGGGCCGACCTCTCTGGCCTTTGTCTGGCTGAAGCAGTTCTGTGCCGGGCCATTTTGGTGGGAACTGTCTTGGTGAATGCCAACCTGCGCCAAGCCTTCCTGGAACAAGCCAATCTGTGTCGAGCAAACCTACGTCAGGCTAACCTATGGCGGGCCCAGCTAAAAGCTGCTGATTTGAACAATGCCCGCCTAACTGAAGCCATTCTTTGTTACGCTGACCTCAGCCATAGCCGCCTTGAGGGAGCCCATCTGCAAGGGGCGGACTTGAGCCATGCCAACCTCAGCCAGGCCAATCTCCGGCAAGCCAACTTGCGCCAAGCCAACCTGATGGGGGCTAACCTAAGCAGCGCCGTTTTGGCTGACGCCGATTTGCATCAGGCCAATCTCGTGGGAGCGGACTTGCGGGGATCCCTGCTGCGGAGCGCCCACCTTACCCCTGAGACCCAAATTGCAGAAAAGTGGCGCCAGGTGTGGCAAATCCTCAACTGGGAGCAGGAAGGACGAGATCTGGTGGGCAGGGATCTGTCGGAGGCAAATCTTTGCGGGGGCTATCTCCACTCGGCCCAATTGGATGAAGCCAACCTTGCCGATGCAGACCTCAGCCAAGTCATCCTCTGCAGGGCTTCCTTGCAAAAGGCTAACCTGCGCCAAGCTCGCCTACTGCAAGCGGACTTGCAGGGCTCCAATTTGCGAGAGGCTAACTTTGTCCATGCCGATCTGCGCGGCGCCAATCTCCGCGAAGCCCACCTCGGCGGGGCCGACTTAACCTCAGCCAACCTACAAGGGGCAGATCTCAGCCAGGCCGTCCTGCAGGGGACACGCCTAGACGCCCAGACCCAATTGGATCCCAAGTGGAAACAAGTTTGGCGGGTTCTCAACCAGCCGCGTTCCGGCTGGAGCTTGGCCCGAGCTAACCTTGCAGATGCGTATTTGCGCCGAGCCTACCTGCAGCAAGCGGACTTGACCGGAGCGGATTTAAGAGGAGCTGATTTGCGAGAAGCAGACTTGCAGGAAGCCAACTTGAGCCAAACCGACTTGCGGGGCACCAACCTGCGGGGAGCTAACCTGAACGGCGCTTTGTTCAAGGGATCCCTTTACGACGAGTACACCTTTCTTTAGACTCACATTGTTGCTACAGCCTATTAAAAATAGGATACAAGTATTCAAGAGGAAGGAGAGAGGGATATGCCAACCCATTCGCTAGAAGCTGGGAAGTGTAGCATAGAGCAGATAGTGGAGACCTCTTTATTACTTATCAACCCGTCCTGCTTCCGAAGTTGGTTTGCTAAGTGTTGCTACTGTGCCCCTTAGTTCCTTAACAGGCTGTATCGTTACTCCTGGGGCACCACCCGCCAAACGGTTCCTCTAGCCGCCATTGCTCGTGACCAAATTCAAAGCTTGAAAGAATGGGCTGCCGAGTCAGGAGCACGTACCGCTTCCCAAGATCAAAAGTTGATTCAGGAGCTACGGACCATCGTCCAGAAGAGAGGGTTAGGCTACATTGAAGTTGATAGTCCCCCATCCTTTTCCTCTCCACCTCCTGCCTAAGCTGTTTTGGTCGGCTCGTTCCGAGTTGTGGCAGCTCCGTGGAAGTAGGCTTGCAAGCATTTTTTCCTGCAAGACGCGGAAAAACTCCGGTTGCCGCTCCGCTTGAATTTGCTGCCTGTGGATTAGCCCCCGTTAAATCCGTCCGGGGAAGCCGCCGATTGATCTGAGCTGCTCAGGTGGCCCCTTGTTGGATTAACTTCCGGCAGCTCCCAGGCAGGGCACTGGGATCGGATCCCGCACGTTAGCGTGCAGGACCGATGGTTTTGCACTTTTCGTATCCTTGACTACAGATTTTTTGGTAGGATTGATCGTGTAGAGGTACTGGTATGTAGAGCAGCCTTATGAGTGCAATCGCTGAAATGAGGGGGACAAGTCTCCTGGCCCGCCATCGCCAAAACATAGCAGCCTCCCTGGCCCGTCGTTTGGAAGCAGCTAGGGCGGCCAACAACACCCGCTTGATGGAGCTGCTGAAACAAGAAGAGCGGCAGCTGGCAGCCGAGTACGGCGGCAGGGATCCCTTCTCTTCAGCGCTCTTCAGAGGACTGCGCCATCTTTGGCAGAGCTTGAAGGAAGTCTTGGCGGCCTGCGATGAACTGCGGGTGCGGCAGTGGGTAGATGGCAGCGGCATGGTCTGGTGGTCTGTCCAAGACCCAATCACGGGAGAGCGCCTGTGTACCCATTCCGAGGGGGAGCTCATGGAGTGGATCGAGAAGCACCAGCGAGAGGATTAGTCTTCGCGGCTAGGACTTGCCTGAGCACCAATAGCCAGTGTTTCCCCTGGCGCTTCGTGCGTGTCCCAGTCTTTCCAGCTTGGGAGGAAGGGAACAAAAAGTTTCACGGCTAGGCCGGGGCAATGGCCACCTGAGAATCCAAATTGATAGGATTACGAAGACTCATCATCTGCTTTAGGGGTCCTGGGATGGTTTGGCAATTGTTGACTTGGCCGGCCCAAAGTTTGCTTTGGCTAGCAGAGCAGATCCAAGAACGCGCCGAAGCACAGCTGGATAGCAAAGAAAACCTGCAAAAAGAACTTACGGCCCTGCAAATTCAGCTAGATTTGGGAGAAATTGACGAAGAAACCTACGCCCGCCGAGAAGAGGAGATTTTATTGGCTCTGGAAGCCTTAACCCAAGCAGAAGGAGAAGCCGAAGCATAGAGTTCTGCCGGTGGGCCTGGAAGGGATCCCTCAGCATTGCAGGGGGGCAGAACATGGGAGAATGAGCTTCTGTACACCCCCGTCTTTCCTACCCTGGGCTGTTTTCAATGACTGAATCCCATGAAACCTTGGTGCTCCGCGACGAGCAAAACCAGCCTCTCAAGTGCGAGATCCTGCGGCAGGTGGTCATCGACGAGCAGACCTATGCTCTGGTGACTCCCGTTGATGCTGTGATCAAAGTGCTGGTTTGGGAAGGGGAAGAAGAACCCAGCCAAGCGGTGAACGGCGATGCCAACATGGAAGGGATCCTGGACGAGCCGGATCCCGAAGAGCTACAGGCTACCCTGCCCACCATCCAGGCTGTCTTGGGGGAGTTGAACCTCACCTTGCAGCAAAATGGCTTCGACATCCTCACGGTTCAGGGGGAATTGCCCCCAGTCGAAGAGGAAGATGTGTTCGAGCTGGGCGAGAGCGAGGAAGATGCCCAGGAGTTTCAACTGCTAGCTACCTTTTTCTACCAAGAGAAGAAATACGGCATCTTTACCCCCCTCGATCCCGTTTTGCTCTACGCCGCTCTGCCTGACGAAGGGGATCCCTACCTGCTCACCCCCGATGAGCCGCCAGAGCTTTTTGATCAGCTCTATGCCCTGCTGCTGGATCTCGATGAGGAATGGGAAGACGGAGATGACGAAGAAGATGAAGACGAAGATTAGGCGGTCAACCCCTTCTGTTCTGCCGAGTTGGATACTCCTGCCCAGCCAGTCGCCTCGGCGGTGCGGAGCACCATAGGGATAGAGGTGGTGAAACTACCCGGTAAAACTTGCCCAGAGTTTTTCACCAGCCACTCCAGACCCGTCTCAACATCTGTCGGGGGCGTCGGATCTGCGGGCCAAGGGTCAGAATAAGCCAGCCTCAGACCAGCCGCCTGAGCATTGCGTAGCGAAGGAGCATGACTCTAGTCAATAATAAGCTCAACTATACTGAAAATAATGTATAATATGTTCAGTACGGATTACTACCAGTTGATCTTTCTGTTTACTTTCGAGTCTGCCAACATGGTAGCCAAAGCAAAGCAGAAAATTGGTAGTAAGACGACACGGAAACTGCGCTTTGGGTATTCTACTCAAAGCTTTGCGGGATACCGCCATTCTGTTTGGACTCCGTCCCGCTAACGCGAATGGAAACAAACAGAATGCTATCGCTGCATAGTTGAACAGTGATGTTCAGCAGTGTTCAGCGTAAATGTATCAGCAACAGGGATGCAGCCCGTTGATCTGACCACCCTGCGCGCTGTGCTGGCAGATCTAGCCCAGGCTAAGACAGGTCGGGATCTAGTGTTGCCTGCCCGCGTGGAATGGATCCAACAGACCGATCTGTGGACGGTGGTCATTGGCTTGCGCACCCTCACTGCCCGTCCCTGCCTGCTGTTGTGCTGGCACCCTCAGGCGGCCCGTCTCCACCTCTGTCAGCCTCCTCCCAAAGAGCCGGATGGCTTTCAATTTAGCCAGTTCCTCCAACGGCACCTGAAGGGTTTGGCTCTGACGGAGCTGGCTCTGCTGGAGGATTGGGAACGGGTGATTGACTTGCGCTTTGCCCCTCGGCCCGGGGATCCCCCTTATCGCCATCTCTACCTGGAGGTGATGGGCAAGCACAGCAATGCCATTTTGGTGGACGAGGCGGGCATGATCTTGGCCAGTGGCCATGGGGTAAGCGAGCGCCAATCGCGAATCCGTCCAGTGCAGCCGGGCCTGCCCTACGAGGCTCCTCCGGCCCTAACCGACCCGATCCCGCAGCGATCCGAGCCCTTCTCCTGCTGGCAAGAGCGCGTTGCCCTGATCCCCGGCCCCATCGGCCAACGGCTGTTGCGCTGTTATCGCGGCCTCAGTCGGCACTTGGTGGAAGCGATGTGCCATCAGGCTGGGATCCCGCCGCAAACCTCCACCGATCACCTCTCTGCCCGCGATTGGCAGGCACTGTTTGCCAGGTGGCAAGACTGGTTAACCCGTCTGGAAACAGGCCAGTTTGACCCAGCTCCCACTCCCCAGGGATACACCGTTCTCGGCTGGGCAAGCGGTGCCGTTCCCGTTAGCGGGACGGAGTCCCTGCAACAACCTTCTCGACTCAATCTGCACCAACTTCTGGAAGGCTACTACCAGGCTCAGCTTAACCGCGAACAGTTTGAGCGAGAGCGCCACCGTCTGCTGCAAAGGGTATCCACCCTGCTGAAAAAGCTCTATCAGCGGCGAGAGCAATTTGAGGCAATGCTGGCCGACTCCACCCAGGCGGAAGCCTCCAAGCAGGCTGCCGACTTGTTGATGGCCCACCTCCACCTCTGGCGGCCAGGGTTGCATCACATCGAGCTGCCGGATTTTGCCAGCGGCCAGACGGTCAAGATCCCTCTCGACCCCGAAAAAAATGCCATTCTCAATGCCCAAGCCTACTACCGCAAGCACCGCAAACAAAAACGGGCCCAGGATGCTATCCGGCCCCTACAAGAGGCGCTTGGCCAAGAGATCCTCTACCTCGAGCAGGTGGAAGCGTCTCTACAGCAGCTGGAAACCTATCGGGATCCCCAAGACTTGACCACCCTCAAGGAAATTGAGACCGAGCTGATTGAACAGCGCTACTTGGAGAGTCCCACTCGCAACAGCGGGACAGAGTCTCTGCGGGCGAGCTCAAAACATGCCTCACCGGCAACCTTCAACCCCCACCGCTTTACCAGCCCCAGTGGCTTCTCCATTTGGGTGGGGCGCAACAACCTGCAAAATGATCAGCTCACCTTTCGCGTGGCTCAGGAACACGATTGGTGGTTTCATGCCCAAGAGATCCCCGGCAGTCATGTGCTGCTGCGCTTGCCCCCCGGGGCTGTAGCAGAAAGCGAAGATCTGCAGGCGGCTGCTGATTTGGCGGCCCATTTCAGCCGCGGTCGCCTCAGCGAACAGGTGCCGGTAGTCTACACTCGCCCGAAACTGGTGTTCAAACCCAAGGGATCCCCGCCCGGCATGGTCGTTTACAAACAGGAGCAGGTGCTTTGGGGGCGGCCCAGCCATGCGCAGCTGCTCATTGCGTCAGCCCTTGGGCCACACTGACGCAACTGGTTACTTTGTTTCTGGCCAAGTGGGCAGGTTCGAGGCATTCAAGGGAGAACTTCGAGGGAGTAAGCGGCGCTGCGGCCATGGCGGCTGGGATCGTACATTTCTTCGGCCAAGGCAGGAGCCACCTGGAATTGGCCGGGGATCTCCGGACGGAAGAGATAGACAAACTCATGGCGACCCTGCTTGAGCTCGGTGCTGAAAAAGGCCACGCGGTCATCCCGATTCTCTTGGCGGGTCCAAAACCAGTCCCACCAGTAGTCTGGGGCCAAGCCGGTGAACTCTCGCGGATCCTGGGAGGTGATCTCGGCGCCGCTGGGCAGGGGATCCTCGACCACCACGTAGTGGCTGTCCCGCTCGGCTTCCACCGTCAACCGGGCCAGGAGGATTTCTCCGGCCCTTACTGTGTCGCCAGGGCGCAGCGGCTGCTCTCGGTAGCGGATCTCCCCGTTGGGTTGGGGCTGGGGCTGTAGGCGGAAGTAGCTGCGGCTCACCGCAAAGCCTTGGGCTTGAGAGGGCAGAGGGTTGGGGACGAAGGCTTCTCCCCTCAAGCTGTAGTAAAGGGGGCCGGGGCCGGACTTTTCCAGGCGCAGGCTGCTCAGGTTCCCCACTTCTGCGTCAGCCCAATCCAGCCCATAGCGGGGATCCCCAGCGCCGGCCTGCCAGCGATCAAGAAGGGATCCGGTTGTCCCATCCAACACCCGCACCTCGCCGGGGCCGGGAAGCTGCTGCTGCTGGGCTTGGTAGTAGGCGGACAGGCCGAGGAGAGCATCGGCGGTGGCTTTGGTGGTGCGCCAGCGGTTGTTTTGCCGCTGCTGGAGAAGGGCCTCGGCAATCTGGGCAGCCCGGTCATCCTGCAGCCGAACGGCCAATTGCAAAAGCGGGCCGGCCACCTCCATGTCGTCGTAGGTGGAGCGCTCGTGGGTTGCCAAGGAAGAGGCAGCCGGGATAAACCAGCGCCCTTGGGGATCCTGTTGCCGCCGCTCCAGAACCTCATCCAGGGCTGCCTGGGCAAGATCCCTCTGGCCCAGTTGCAGGGCGGCCAGCCCTCGGTAGGCCAGGCCAAAGGTGGAGAGCCGCTCCGGCGGCGGCAGGTCGGCAGTCACCAAAGCGGGATCCCAGAGGGCCAGGCTGTAGGCGACAAAAGCCTGCAGATCCGGGGAGAGGGCTTGTGGCTGGGCCAGTTGAGCGGCCAGATAGTCCAAGGCCTGCCGCACCTGCCAATCTTTGAGGGCATAGCCGGCGGCTTGGGCAAGATGATATCCCTGCAGGATGTATCCGGTCAGATAGGGGTTGCTCCGGTCATGGGCCCACCAGCCCCAGCCCCCATCGTAGTTCTGGGATCCCTCCAGTCGCTGCAAGCCCGATCGAAGCACCTGGGGCAGCCGCTCCAGGGTTTGCGGTCGCGTCGGCGTTGCGGAGCAACAGCGCAGGTTCAAGCCCAACTGCTTGCTGACTTGGGCGACGGCTAGGGCGGGCAAGAAGCGACTCAGGGTTTGCTCGGTGCAGCCGTAGGGGAACTCCACCAGGTAATCCAGCGGCTCCAGCAGGGTTGCTGCCGGGCTAGCGGCCAGTTCCAGGTGAAGCTGCCGGGATCCCGGCACCCAGGTGGCGGGCCAATCCAGCGATAAGTCAAGGCTGCCCTCCTGCACCCGACCCACCTGGGAGAACCGTTGCACAGCGCCGAAAGGCTGGCTGGGGATCCGCAGTTGCAACGCATCTTTCAGCCCATTCCCTTCCGCCCAGACCCGCAGAGAGGTATCTCCGGCCCCCAGAACCTGGAGAGGCCATTCCACCCGCCCCGCTCCTTGGGCCGGCACGGTGAGGCGTTGTCGTTCCGGGCCTTGCAATTTCAAGATCCCACCGGCAGGAACAGGAACTTCCAGCCGCACCTCCACCGCTTGGGCTTGACCCGTGCGGTTTTGCACAATGGCCGCCAAGGTGAGCTGATCCCCCACCCGGAAAAAGCGGGGAGCGGCCAAGCGCACCAACAGGTCTTTGCTAACCGAGACTGTGGCAAGAGCGGATCCCACCTGGGTGTCGGCAGTGGCGGCGCGGGCGGTCAAGCGCCAGGTGGTGAGGTTGTCGGGCCAGCGCACCTGCACCTGAGCCAGGCCATCGGCATTGGTGACCAGATCCGGGAACCAGGCGGCGGTATCGCGAAAGTCTTCCCGCACTTGGCCGGCCAGCTTGTCAGCACCGCCGGGATATTGCTGAGGGAAAGAGGTAGTGGTGGTAACTTGGTTGTACTGGCGCCCATAGAAGAAGCGGCGAATATCCGGGGTGAAGTCGGGTCGCAATAGGTAGAGGGCATTGTCCACAATCCCTAGGCCCACCTCGGCGCTCACCGGCTGCCCTTGGGCATCGCGGGTGCGGATTTGGATTTGGGCGGTCTCGCCCGGTCGATAGGTGGGTTTATCGGTTTGCAGCTCCACCTGCAAAAAGCGATCCAAGGGGGAGACCCGCAGCAGGGCCTCGCTTCGGTACAGCCGCCGCTCTGGGCCGATGGCAGTGGCAGTGACGTAGAGATTGGGACGATAGTCGCCGCGGATGGGCAGCCGCAGCGTGGCCGTATGCCCCTGGAGACGCAGCACCTGCACCTGGTGCAGCCGGGATCCCTCAATGCCCACCAGCACCGCCACATCCGGCAGCGGCGAGACTATCAGGATCTGGGCCTCCTCCCCCACCTGGTAGATCTGCCGATCCGCCACCACTTCCAGGCTGGGCAGGGATCCCCAACTTTGCAGGGGGCTGCCCGGCTCCACCACCCAGAGATAGTCCACCTCCTGCACCCGTTCGCGCCAGCGGTGCGGAGCACTTTGACGGCGGGGATCCCATGCCGTCAACCGCACCCGGTAGTCTCCCGGCTCCAGGTCGGCGGGCAGGTGGAGGTCGAGGCTGCCTTCCCCGTTGACAATCTGAAAAGGCTGCCGCAGCAGGGTACCTTGCCGTTGGTAGGTGTTGCTCTTGGGATCCCAGCGCCAGCGCTCCAGGCTCAGCTCTCCGGTGGCGCTGACGGGGCGGCCATCGTAATCGCGGGCTTGCAGCCGGTAGGTGAGGGTATCCCCCGGAGCGGGCAGGTGGCGGTTCACTTCCGCAAACAGAGCAAATTCGCCAGCCGTGACCCAGGCCCGCGCCGATCCTGTTACCGTCCGGCGGCTGATATCGGTCACCTCCACCTCGATGCGCAACTGCTGCACCTCTTGGGGGCCCCAGTAGCTGTCTTCTTCCCAGTCCAGATCGGCCAACAGGCGGGGTAGGTGAAAGACGGCACGCCCCTGGGCATCCGTCACCCCTTCCCCTTCCGCCACCAACTGGCCGTAGCCGCCGTAGTAGCCCTGCTCCTCTCCCAGGTCGTCGGCGAAATAGTCTTCCTCGGCAGAACGGGGCAACAGCCCATAGCGCAGGCTCCAGTCGGGGCTGCTGTAAACCCGGTAGCGAAGCTGGGCAGCGGCCACCGGCGCGCCGAAAAGATACTCGGCCTCCACCTGCACCTTCAGGGATCCCCCCCGCACCAGCCAAGGTCGGTCGGGCACCACCGCCACCTCAAACTCCGGCTTGCGGTAGGCTTCCACCTGAAAAGAGGTGTATTCGCGGCTGGATCCCTGCGGCCCTGACACCTGCCACTCCAGGCCGTAGCTGCCCAGGGACGCTTCTTCTGGCAGTTGAAACTCCCCATGGACACTGCCAAAAGCATTGGTGGCCAGGGTTTGTTCGCTCAACACATCCCCGTTGGGGGCCGTAAGGGTCAGTTGCACTGCTTGTCCTGGGGGGGGCGGCGTGAGGCGGGTTTGCTCTCGCACCAGGGCGCGGAAATAGACGGTTTGGCCAGGGCGGTAGAGGGGACGATCGGTGTAGGCGTAGATCCGGTGGGGCTGGTTCCAGCCATAGGCGTAGCTGCGGGACAAAGCCTGCAGGGTGTTGTCGGCACTGCGGCCATAGACCACCAGGGAAGAACCCTCTCTCGCCGGCAGGCCAAAGCGGGCCAGCCCCTCTGCATCGGTGGTGGCCGTCAGGGGATCCCCCCACTCCCCGAAAACTTGGATCTGGATCCCGGCCAGGGGACGCAGCTCCCGCAGGTGCACCGCCTGCACCACCAACTGGCTGGCATCCTGCTTCTGGATGAGGCCGAGATCGCTCACCAAAAACCAATGGTCGAAACGGGGCAAGGGTGCAGCCGTTTGCGCCAGCGGCTCCCGGCCCTCCGCCTCCACCCAGTAGGCCCCCGGCGGCAGGATCCCCAGCTCCAAGGTTTGGGCTGTCCACCCCTCTCCCGCTCGTCGTGGCACCGGCTGCTGCCAACTGCGCACAAGCTCCCGCCGCAGGGTGGGATACAGAGCCGGATTCAGGGAGCCATAGCCAGCATCCGCCAAATCCCGCAAGAGAGGGGATCCCTGCAGCTCTGTCAGGGAAAAGCGATAGAGGCTGAGCTGCACCGAGCCCAGGCTGGTGGCCCGCCACTGCAGCCGCGCCGGTTCTGCGGTCGTAAACACCTGGCTGGTGCTGTAGAGATAGAGACCGGGGGGGACAAGCTGAGGGCGCAAGGTGGGGATCCGGGCCGTTGCCCCCTCCCGCACCAGAACGGATCCCTGGCTGCCCACCGTTTCCAGGCCGGATCCCTGCACCGTCACCTGGTATTCCCCAACAGGCAATCGATCCAAGCGATATTCGCCATCTGCGGTCAAGCTGGAGCTGCGAGTGGCCGGGCCGGCGGCGATCACCCGGACGCTCTCCAGAGCTACCCCTGCCGGTAGCTCCACCCGTCCCACCAGGGATCCCGTCGGCTGTTCGGAAAGCAAAACTGCCAGCCCCACCCCCAACAACAGCACCAGGGCCGCTAACCATCGCCTCAGCATGGGATCCCTTTCCTCCGTTGCTCTGACTTTGCCTCTTTCGACCCAAACTATCGGGAGCCAGCAGCAGAACCTGTGTAGAATTTACCGTCCAACTTCGAGGGATCCCTTCCGGCTACTTCACCAACTCGAACACGTTGAACATGGGCAGGTACATGGCCACGATAATGCAGCCCACCATACCGCCCAGGATCACGATCATCAACGGCTCCAGCAGGCTGGTGAGGGCGCGTACCGCCTCCTCCACCTCCAGCTCGTAGAAATCCGCCGTCTTCATCAGCATCGCGTCCAGCTCCCCTGTCTCTTCCCCCACGCTGATCATCTGAATGGCCATGACTGGGAAGACCTTGGCCTTGTCCAGAGCAGGGGCAATCTGCCCTCCCTCTGAGATGGATTGGCGGGCGGCGTCAATGGCGTTGGCCACCACCTGGTTGCCGGAGGTGTCGCGCACAATTTCCAAGGAAGTCAGCACCGGCACCCCGGAGCGGGTGAGAGCGCCAAAGGTGCGGCAGAAGCGAGCCACCGCCGACTTCTGGATCAGATCCCCGAAGATAGGGAGCTTGAGGGCCAGCGCGTCGATGGTCTCCTTGCCGGCAGGGGTGCGGTAAAAGCGCCGGAAAGCAAAATAGACGGCCCCTAGAAAGCCCACCAGCCCCAAGCTGTACTGGGGCGTGCGTAGGAACTTGCTGATGTTGATGAAAAACTGGGTAAAGGCGGGCAGCTCCCCACCCAAGTCGTTGTAGATGCTCTCAAACGTGGGCAAGATGAACAGCACCATGCCCAAGAAAATCAAGACAGCCAAGATCGTCACCACCACCGGGTAGGTCATGGCTGACTTGATCTGCTTCTGCAGGCGATCCATGTCCTCCAGCAGCTTGGCCAGGCGGTTGAGCACTTCGTCCAGCACGCCGCCCACCTCCCCCGCCTGCACCATGCTGCAGTAGAGGCCGTCGAAGGCGTCGGGATAAGGGCGGATGGAGTCGGAGAGGTTTTTCCCCGCCTCCACCTCCGCTCGGATAGCCCGCAGGTACTTTTTGAGTTTGGGGTTGCCGGTTTGCTCCTCCATGATGGTGAGAGAGCGCACCATCGACACGCCGGCGTTGATCAAGGCAGCAAATTGCCGGGAGAACACTGCCTTGTCGCGAATGTCGATGGATCCCAGCATTGAGAAATCGAAAGACGTATCCAAGGAAAAGAAGGGTTTCTCCTCCTGAATGTCTTCCTGTTTGGCAAAAATCCCGTCTCGGCGCAGCCGTGCACGAACTTCGGTCAAGCTGTTGGCCACCACCGTCAGGCGTACCGGCTGACCGGCCTTTAACCCCCGAACCTTGTAGCGCGGCATGGCTGTACCCCCGGCTAGATCGCTCTAAATAACGAAATGGCTTTAAATGTTTCGCAGGTGCAAAAGAGAAGTCAGCCCAAACCTTGGGCAGATCAACAATCTCTCAGCTAGAGCTTAGCCACAAATCAAGTCAGCGGCTAGAGATCGGCAATGAACCCTCACCCCGGGATCCCAGCGCTGCCTGGTGGAGACGAAGTTTAGCGACGGGCGGCAACTGCTGCTGGCCGCTGTTGTTGGGCAGCCGCGGCTGGCGAGGGCCCGGTAACGTTGCCCAAAAGCCGTTGCAACTCCTCGGGGCGAGAGGTCTTAGACATGGCCGTATCGAAGTCGATCTTGCCCTGTAGGTAAAGGTTAGCCAGATCTTGCTCCAGCGTTTTCATGCCCTGCTTGCCCCCCGTCTGGATAGCCGAGTAGATCTGGGCAGTTTTGCCCTCCCGAATCAGGTTGGCAATGGCCGGCGTCACCACCATGATTTCCTGCACCAGCACCCGTCCAGGCTCTCCTGGCTTGGGATTGAGGCGGCGGGCCAGAGTTTGGGAGAAGACGGCCTTGAGGGAGTTGGAGAGCTGCACGCGAATCTGCTGCTGCTGCTCGGGCGGAAACACATCCACCAAGCGATCCACCGTCTGGGCGGCAGAACTGGTGTGTACCGTGGCAAAGCAGAGGTGGCCCGTCTCGGCGGCGGTAATGGCCAACTGGATGGTCTCCAGATCCCGCATCTCCCCGATCAGGATCACATCCGGATCCTCCCGCATCGCTGCCCGCAGGGCATTGGCAAAACTCTTGGTGTCTTCCCCCAGTTGCCGCTGGTGGATGATGCTGCGAATGGGGGTGTAGATATACTCAATGGGATCCTCGATGGTGAGGATGTGCTCGGCCCGTTCGCGGTTGATCATGTCGATCATGGAAGCCAGCGTAGTCGATTTGCCAGATCCCGTTGGGCCGGTTACCAGCACCAAGCCCCGCGGCAGGCGAGCTGCTTCCTTACACACATCCGGCAGGCCCAGCTTGTCGATGTTGGGGATCTCAGAAGCCAGGGCCCGCATGGCGCAAGCATAGGTGCCGCGATCGCGGTAGACGTTCACGCGGAAGCGCCCGATCCCCCGCACCCCATAGGAGCAGTCCAATTCCCAGTTTTGCTCCAGCTGCTTGCGCTGGTTGTTGTTCAGCATGCTGAAGATCAACCGCTGCACCTCCTCTGCCGAGAGAGGCTCATGCTCTGTCGGCTCAAGGTGACCATTGATGCGGAAGTAGGGGGGCAAACCCGCCGAGATATGAATGTCGGAACCGCCCTTTTGGACGATTGCTTCCATGAGGTCTTCGATCATCAGTTGGGGCATAGGGTTGGGTTCTCCAAAGGCGAGTAGAACTGTCTATCAAAAGAGCCGCCGGCCAAAGCCATGTGAGAAAGGCAACTGTATAGGACTGTTATAGTCGGCACCCCAACATCGTCAAGTGCCAAGCCGACTTCCTAAAACTTCGGGGTCAGGCAATAGGGGCAGTCCATCCAGTCCACATGCAAGGCCGCGCCACAGTTGCGGCAGGTGCTGAGAGCCTTGGCACGGGCCTTCAGCTCGCTTTCCAGACCCTTGTCGGTGAGGGTCACCCGATCCACCTCCTCCAGCGTGGTGAGGCCCTGCTTCACCAGCATCAAACTGTAGGCCAGCAGGGTTTTCATGCCACTTTCCACCGCCGCTTCTTTGATCACCTCCGTGGGGGCCTCTTTGTTGATCAAGTCCGCAAGGCGGTCGTTCATGCGCATGAACTCGTATACCCCTACCCGACCTTTGTAGCCCACACCCCCACACTTCTCGCAGATGGGCTTGCCGGTGGCCTTGCGCTGCTCCACTTCTTTGGGGGAGAGCTTGTTGGCTTTGTAGAAGGTGAGCTGCTCGCCGTCGCCACTGAGGGTAAGGCCATAGCGGGCCAGCTCCTCCGGCGTGGGGTGGTAGGGGATCCGACATTCGGTACACACCCGGCGCATCAAGCGCTGGGCCAACACCCCCAGCAACGAGCTGGAGATCATAAATGGCTCGATCCCCATCTCCGTCAGACGGGCAATGGCGCCAGGGGCATCGTTGGTGTGCAGCGTGGTCAACACCAAGTGGCCCGTGAGGGAGGCTTCGATGGCGGTTTTGGCCGTCTCGTGGTCGCGGGTTTCCCCCACCAGGATGACATCCGGGTCTTGCCGCAAGAAAGCCCGCAGGATCATGGCAAAGTCCATGCCCTTTTCTCGGATCACCTGCACCTGAGTGATCCCCGGCAGCGAGTATTCAATGGGATCCTCGGCGGTGCTGATGTTGATGCCCGGGTCGTTCACCTCCGCCAGGGCCGAGTAGAGGGTGGTGGTTTTCCCGGATCCCGTTGGCCCGGTCACCAAGATTAGGCCAAAGGGTCGCTTGACAATCTCCTTGAAGCTTTCCAAGGTCTCTGGGTCGGTGATCAGCTTGTCCAGCCCCAGTTGGGTGGCGGAGTTGTCCAGGATCCGCAGCACGATCTTCTCCCCATAGCGGGAGGGCAGGGTGCTGACCCGGAAGTCCACCTTGCGCCCCTTGAAGACCCGCCGGATCCGCCCATCCTGGGGCATGCGCCGCTCGGCAATATTCAGGTTGGAGATGATTTTAAAGCGGGCAGTGAGGGCAGGGACGATCTTCTTGGGAAAGTTTTCAAAAGCCTGCCGCAACACCCCATCTTTGCGGAAGCGGATGCGCAGGTATTCTTCTTGTGGCTCGATGTGGATGTCAGACGCCCCGTCCTGCAGGGCCTTGACCAGGATCTGGTTGGACAGTTTAATAATCGGGGCATCATCTGCCGATTTGACCTGCTGCTCCAGGGATCCCTCGCCGGCCTCATCGGCAGTCACATCCTCGATGCTGTCCAGATCGATTTCGGCGGTATTGACCACCACCTCTTCTTCCTGTTGGGCAGTAGCCGCGTCGTTGATCCCCTTGATGGCCAGCAGCTCCGCCTGCGCATCCATGTAGCGGTTGATCAGGGTCTCGAAATCCCGCTGGGTGAAGACCCGCCGCTGCAGCTTCAGCCCCTGGATGCGGAAGCGCCGTTGAATGTCGTCCAGTGCCTGCAGGTTGTCTGGCTTGACCATCGCCACCGTCACCTGATTGTCTCGACGGCGAATGGGCAAGAACTTGTAGCGGTTGCAGATGTCGAGGGGCAAGATCGAGTCGATCAGCCCAATCATCTCGGAGATCTCCACCGGCTCCAGGTCGACATCCAGGGAGGGGATCCCGTAGATGATTTTCAGTTCAAAGAGCTGCTGCCGTTTGTAAGCCCGCTCCAGGTCAGGGGTGATCTCTTTGCCCACGATATCCTTGACCACCAGAGCCAGGGCCTTGCTGTTGCCCTCTCGATCCGCTTTGAGGGCGTTTTGGATGTCCTGGATCTGCTTATCGTCGGCAAAGCCCAGCTCCTTTAACTTGCGGCCAAAGGGGGTAATGCTGACGTTGGCGATGGCCAGAGCTTTGCTGGCAGCACCGGCACGGCGCGAGGTAAAAGGAGGGGGAGGAAGATCGTTCATGCTAGCGGGTCACCCACAATGCCTCTATTTCACTGCACTCGGCTGCTAAGGGTCAACGGTAAAGATACATAAGTCTGGACTGCCCAGAGGCCGCCAACCCTGGGCTTACTATGCCCCAACTCGGCTCAAATCTCGCATTCACATCCATCTCGTCCCCTAAGCCTCGCAGACCAACGCTTGCGACCGCTGGGTTAGGTAAAGGTTTTCGCTGTAATCGACAGGGCAGTCGATGAGGGTGGGCACCGGCTGCTCGAGGGCCTGCTTCAGGATGGGGATCAGCTCGGCAGCCTTTTCGACACGGTAGCCCTTGAGGCCCATGCTCTCCGCCAGCTTGGCGAAGTCTGGATTGCCGAACTTGACGAAAGCAGCCTCGTTGTATTGATTGTGTTGCTTCCACTCGATCAGCCCATAGCCGCCATCGTTGAAGATGAGAGTTACAAAGGGAGTGCCCACCCTGAGGGCAGTTTCCAGCTCTTGGCAGTTCATCATGAACCCTCCATCTCCGGTTACGGCCACGATGCGCCGGTCGGGATGCACCAATTTGGCGGCCAAGGCCCCCGGAATGGCGATGCCCATGGCGGCAAAGCCGTTGGAGATGAGACAGGTGTTGGGTTTGTCACAGTGGTAGAGGCGGGCCATCCACATCTTGTGGGCGCCGACATCGGAGATGACGATGTCTTCCGGTTGCAGGACTTGGCGCAGGTCGTAGATCAGCTTTTGGGGCTTGATCGGGTAGCTCTGATCCTGGGCATAGCAGGTGTACTCGCGGACGATGTTCTGCCGCAGGCTGAGGCCATAGGGATCCGGCTTGCCCGTGCGATCGCAGCGGCGCAGGATCTCCATCAGGGAGTCGGAAATGTCTCCCACCACCTCTACTTGCGGGATGTAGCTGCTGTCGATTTCTGCGGGCAGGGCAGCGATGTGAACGATGGGGATGGTGCCGTCGGGGTTCCATTTCTTGGGAGAGTACTCGATGAGGTCGTAGCCGACGGCGATCAACAGATCGGTGCGGTCGAAGCCACAACTGACCAGATCCCGCTGCTGTAGGCCAACGGCCCACAGGGACAAGGGGTGGGTGTAGGGGATCACCCCTTTGCCCATGAAGGTGTTGACCACGGGGATGTTCAAGCGGGTGGCAAATTCCGTGAGGGCGCTGCTGGCTTGGGCGCGAATGGCCCCATTGCCGGCCAAAATCAAGGGGTTGCGGGCGCGGGAGATCAGGGACGCCGCTTCGTTCAGGCTTTGATAGGAGGCGTAGGTTTTGTCCAGGCGATCTCTCCTCAAGGGAGTGCCGCTGGCTTCCATGGCGGCGATGTTTTCCGGCAAGTCGATGTGGACGGCCCCGGGCTTCTCGGTTTGGGCCAATTTGAAAGCCTTGCGCACGATCTCCGGGGTGATGCTGGGGCGGACGATCTGGGCATTCCACTTGGTGACGGGGGCAAACATGGCCACCAAATCCAGGTATTGATGGGATTCGATGTGCATGCGGTCGGTGCCCACTTGGCCGGTGATGGCCACTAGGGGTGCTCCATCCAGGTTGGCATCGGCAACTCCGGTCATCAGGTTGGTGGCGCCCGGCCCCAAGGTGGAGAGACACACCCCCGCTCTGCCCGTCAGCCGGCCATAGACATCGGCCATGAAGGCGGCCCCCTGTTCGTGGCGGGTGGTGATAAACCGAATCGAGGAGCGGCGCAGGGCTTGCAGGACTTCCAGGTTTTCTTCGCCAGGAACGCCGAAGATGTACTGCACCCCCTCATTTTCCAGGCAGCGAACCAGCAGTTCGGCGGTATTCATGGTGGCAAGGGTATGGAGAACGGTGGATCTGGATCCCACCATAGACGGCGGACGGGGCAAGGGATAACTTGTTTTCTGGGCTTGGGGACGGGGGCAGGCTGGGCTGGGAACCAAGCTAAGCTCAAAGGGGCGGCCCAGGCCCAATTGCCCCTCCAAGCTTCCTCTTCTGGAGATGCCCATGCGGCTCTACGTCGAACCTTTCACCGTTCACAAGCGCTACGCCTTGACCATCAGCCGAGGTACCCACAGCGATACAACCTTGGCTTGGGTGCGAATTGAGGAGGAGGGAGTTGAAGGGTGGGGAGAGGCTTGCCCTTTTTCGGTGAGCGACGACTACCACCAGTCTCTGGACGACATCCTGATGGGCTTGGACGTGGCCAAAGGGATCCTGCGCCGCCATTCCCCCTGGGAGCGACAGCCAATCGAGGCAGAACTGCTGCGGGCCGGGATCCCTTCGGCAGCGCGGGCAGCGGTGGATATGGCCCTGCACGATTGGATGGGCAAACGGCTGGGGAGGCCCCTGTGGCAGTTGTGGGGGCTGGATCGCTCCCGCATTCCGCCCACGACGATGACGATCGGCATCTCCACCCCGCAGGCGGCCCGCCAGCGCGCCTTGGCCTGGATGGAACAGACCCAAGCGCGGGCCTTTAAGATCAAGCTGGGCAGCGGCTCAGGACTGATGGCGGATCAAAACATGCTGATTGCTGTACAAGAGGTGATCCCGCTGGGATCCCTGATTACAGTGGATGCCAACGGCGCTTGGACGGTGGAGCAAACCCTGAGCATGAGCAACTGGCTGGCGGGGCAAGGGGTGAGCTACCTGGAGCAGCCTTTGGAGAGGGGGCAGGAAGCGAAGCTGATCACCCTCTGGCACGAGTCGAAGCTGCCCATTTTTGTGGATGAGAGCTGTATGGACAGCCGCGATATCCCCCCTCTGGTGGATCGCGTCCACGGGATCAACATTAAGCTGATGAAGTGCGGAGGCCTCAGCGAAGCCTGGCGCATGATCCACACCGCCAAAGCCCACGGCCTGCAGGTGATGTTGGGCTGCTACAGCAACACAGCTCTGGGGAATACAGCGGCAGCCCACTTGGCTCCCCTGGTGGATTACCTGGACTTGGATAGCCACCTCAACCTCATCGACGATCCCTTTGCCGGGGCCATCCTGCAGGACGGCTGCCTGCTCCCCACCGACCGACCGGGTTTGGGGGTAGAGCTGCGGGAGGAATAATGGGAAGGCCGGAATCCCTGTCCAGCGAAAGTCGCGTGGCCATCCTGCTCCACGGGGGGTTGCTGGGGGAGCATGGGAAAACGGGGCTGGGGCTGCTGCGCTACGGCTCTTTCCCGGTGGTGGCGGTGATCGACCGGGAGCAGGCGGGGGGATCCCTGGCCCATCTGACCGGAATTGCCAAAGACATTCCCATCGTGGCCTCGGTGGAGGAGGCGCTGGCCCACCGGCCTGAAGTTCTGGTGATTGGGATTGCCCCTTCAGGGGGGCAGTTGCCGCCAGCATGGCGGGAGGAGTTGGGCCTGGCCCTGCGAGCTGGCCTATCTCTGGTGAATGGGCTGCACACGCCTTTGGCCGAGGATCCCCAGTTTCGGCAGTGGTTGCATCCGGGGGCCTGGATCTGGGATATTCGCCGCGAGCCCCCCAACCTGTCGGTGGGGAAAGCCCTGGCCCGCACCCTGCCCTGTAAACGGGTGTTGACGGTGGGCACCGACATGAGCGTGGGCAAAATGTCCACCAGCCTAGAGCTGCACCGGGCCAGCCTGAGGCGGGGCCTGCGCTCCCGCTTTTTGGCCACCGGGCAAACTGGGATCCTGATCGGCGGCGAGGGGATCCCTTTGGATGCGGTGCGGGTGGACTATGCCAGTGGGGCGGTGGAGCAACTGATCATGCGCTATGGCTCTGACCACGACATTCTGCACCTGGAAGGTCAGGGATCCCTGCTCAACCCCGCCTCTACGGCCACCTTGCCTCTGTTGCGTGGATCCCAGCCCACCCACCTTATCCTGGTACACCGCGCCGGCCAGACCCACATCAAGGGGATAGACTACGTGCCCATCTCGCCCTTACCCAAGGTGATTGAGCTGTATGAGCAGGTGGCAGCGGCTGCCGGGGCTTTTGCCCCCGCGCCCGTGGTGGGGGTTGCCCTCAATACCTTCGGCTGGGAGGAAGAAGCAGCCCTAGAGCAGATCCGCCGGGTGGAAGCCGAGACCGGACGGCCCTGTACGGATGTGGTGCGTTTTGGGGCGGATCCCTTGTTGGAGGCAATTTTGGCGGCAGGATAACTCAGCTAGAAATCGCAGGAGCCCCGCACTGTACCCGTAGGGTCAGTGTCGGGAGGAATGCGGAAGTTATGATAGAACCATGACCCAAGTCCTGACCGTCTCCTGCAAGCTCAAGGTGTCTCAGTCGCAAGCCGCAAAGTTGGATGCGACAACGGATGCCTTTGTGCAGGCGTTGAACTGGGTCAACCAAAACACACCAGAAAAAGTAGTCAACGCAGTCAAACTCCAGTCCCTTTGCTATTACCAGATTCGCGCTCGGTTTGGCTTGTCCAGTAACTTGACTCAGCAGGTCTGCAGACGGCTGGCCGGTGCCCGTAAAGTTGCCCGACAGAAAAACCGTCCGGTCAAAGCGTTCAAGAGAGGCTTTGCGACCTACGATGCACGTATCTTCTCGTTTCGCGAGAAAGACTGGACAGTGTCGCTTGCCACGGTTGATGGAAGAGAACGCTTTGAACTAGCCATTGGCAACTACCAGCGTGGGATGCTGGCTGGTTCTAACCCCAAATCGGCCACCCTAGTCCAGCGGAAGGATGGCTCCTACTACATCCAGATTTGCGTAGAGAAAAACCCGCCCAAGCAACAAGATACCGACAAGGTGATCGGGGTGGACTTGGGCAGGACGGATATCGCCCATACGTCAGAGGGGGACAACTGGAATGGACAGCAGTTGAACCGAATCCGAGACCACTACTCCAAGCTGAGGGCGGCACTCCAACGCAAAGCCAGTAAGGGCACACGCAGTTCGCGGCGCAGATGCCGTCAACTGTTGCAACGGCTGTCTGGCAAGGAAAGACGCTTTCAGGCGTGGGTCAATCATCGAATCTCCAAAGCTATTGTCTCTAGGGCAAAGGCGACAAACAGCGCTCTTGCTCTGGAAGACTTGACAGGGATTCGGGAAAGGGTCAATCAACAGCCACGCAGCAAAGCCGAGCGGCGTAGGACCAACAGTTGGGCGTTCTACCAACTACGTCAGTTTCTGGAGTACAAGGCTCTGCGTGCGGGGGTTGCTCTGATTCTTGTGCCGCCTGCCTACACGTCGCAGACCTGCCACCGGTGTTTGCACATTCATCCCGACCCTGAGCAATCCTACCGCAGTGGGAAGCAGTTTAAGTGTGGACACTGTGGATGGGAAGGGGATGCGGATTTGAATGGTGCGAATGTGATTGCGCTTTTGGGGGCTGTCGTAAACCAGCCTAGAGGTTCGTGGTTGGCTTGCCAACTGCAGGGCTACCGAAAGCCCGCCCTGTACTGCGAAGCAGTCAGGGTCGGGTAGTTTACATGGTTCCCGGTGCCGTTGTCTTCTCTGAGATGCGATCTCCTCAGCCAGGTATTCTCGATCCAAGTCGCTCCCATTGGCCGGGGGCCAGGAACTGGGCTTGCTCCGTGTTCAGAGAAGAGGCCTTCAATCTTCGGAAAGTAAGCCGATGGGTACACCTGCACAGCCAAGATGGGATCCTAGATTCACAGTCTTCCCCAGAACTTCAGATGACAACTCCCCCCGAAAGGCCTAACCCCAAAATGAAATCGGGATCCCTGCCCTCTGCCCTGCGATCCGGGCTGAACATTGCCCTGTTCCTATTCTTGGTGGTGCTGGTTTCCTACTTGGGTCTTAACTTCGTGCTGGCCTTGGTGGACAAGCTCAGGTGACCACTCCGTAAACCGATCCCCCGGCGTCACCCCGTTGCTGCTGGCCCGGATTTGCCAATGGCCCTTTGTCGCCAAGGGCAGGAAAGATACACTGGATTTACAGGACTTAACACCTTCTCTCAGTTGCCCCCTTGCCACCATGAGCCCCCTCTTTTGGTTGAGGCTGCCCTCTTTCTCCTGGCCTTCGCCGGGATCCCTTAAGCTTTATTCCAGATCCTACTCTGGATCTCAACCAGGGCCGACCCTAGCCCGCCGGGATCCTTCCTGGAAGCGTTGGCTGCGCTATCTTTATCTGCGCCTGTTGCGGCTGCAATCGTCGCCAAAAGAAATTGCCCGTGGCTTGGCGGTAGGGGTTTTTGCCGGCTGTTTCCCCATCTTCGGCTTTCAAACGTTGGCCGCTCTGGTGTTGGCTGTTCCGTTTCGGGGCAACAAGCTGGCGGCGGCGGCAGGGACCTGGGTGAGTAACCCCTTCACCTATGTGCCCATCTATGCATTCAACTACCAGGTGGGAGAATGGCTACTGGGATCCCGAACTGTCCTTCCCACCACAGAGCTGGTGGCGGCCACCTGGCAAAACTGGATGCAGTGGGGCTTGGAGATGTCGGGCACGCTGTTTGTCGGCTGTGCGTTTGTCGGTTTTTGGGGATCCCTTGTCAGCTATTTTCTGGGGCTGTGGTTGGTGCAGCGGATTCGTCGGCGGCAGAAAATGGCCGGCAGGGGTCTGTGAATGGGCGCAAGGCGATTCAGAATCCCAACTGAGAACCCAATCCTGGACAGTCTGCAGGTGCAGAGATCCATCCGTTTTCACAGAGCTTTTCACAGATAAGGTCTCATGATGGAAGACATGCGAGCGTTGTTGACAGACCTCAGCCGTCGCTCCCAGCGATGGGGGGAGCAGTTGGGATCCGCTTTGCAGACGGGTATGAACCAGCTCACGCAAGCCCCTCAGCCCATTGTGTTGCTCTCTTCGCGGGAACTGGAGAAAATGCGGCGGGCTTGTCGCCTGGCGGCAGATCTGCTCAAGCACTTGGAGCCGATGGTGCGACCAGGGGTCACCACCCAAGAGCTCAACGACGAGGCCGAGCGATGGACGCGGGCGCATGGGGCCAGAAGCGCCCCTTTGGGCTACCATGGCTTTCCCAAGTCCATCTGCACCAGCGTCAACCACGTGGTTTGCCACGGCATTCCCAGCCCCAAGCAGATCCTGCGAGAAGGCGACATCATCAACATCGATGTCACCCCGGTTTTGGATGGCTACCATGGCGATACCTCCAAAACCTTCTTTGTCGGACAGCCTTCTGAGCGGGCGCGGCGCCTGGTGGAGGTGACCGAAGAATGTCTGCGGCGGGGCATTGCTGCTGTAAAGCCGGGGGGGAGAGTCGGCGACATTGGCGCTGCCATCCAAGAATATGCCGAGGCCCAGGGCTACAGCGTGGTGCGCGATTTTGTCGGGCATGGGGTGGGACGGCAATTCCACACTGCTCCCCAGATCCCCCACTACGGCGAGCGAGGAAAAGGGGAGAAACTCCGCCCCGGCATGGTGTTCACCATCGAGCCGATGATCAACGAGGGCACCTGGGAGGTGAAGGTGCTCTCCGACGGGTGGACGGCGGTAACTTTAGATGGCAAGCTCTCGGCGCAATTTGAACATACAGTCGCCGTTACCGAAACCGGTGTAGAAATTTTAACCCTGCCTTCCCAAAGCCCTTGAGCCATCATGAACAGCGCCCCCGCTCTCCGCCTGCGCCTCTCCTCCGAGAACCTGCTGCTGCTGCTGGCGGCGGCAGTGGGGTTGGCCACGGGGCTGTTGGTGGTTGGATTTCGCTACTTGATTGGCTGGTGGCGCTATCTGCTGCAGGACACCCTCGTGGATGGCATCGGCAGGGCTGCAGAACACTATGGCCTGTGGCTGCTGGGATCCTGGACACTGGCTCTGGCGCCGGTGCTGGGGGGCCTGCTGATCGGCGCTTTGGGGGCAGTTGTGCCCTTTCCCAACTTGAGCCTCTCCAGCTTGGTGAGTCCTGCTCGTCCTTTGGCACTTCAGCCCTGGTGGATCCCGCTCAAGCTCTTGGCGGCTGCCATCTCGTTGGGCGCGGGAGCTTCCCTTGGCCCTGAGGCCCCCAGTGTGGAAAGTGGCGCTTTGCTGGGATCCCTGCTGGGGCAAAACCTACGCCTCTCGCGGGAGCGGGTGCAACTGTTGATGGCTGCCGGAGCAGCGGCTGGCCTGGCGGCAGGGTTTAACGCGCCCATTGCCGGGGTGTTTTTGGCGCTGGAGCTGGCTTTGGCCCGCACCTTCACCACTTCTGCTGTCAGTGTGGTGGTGTTGGCGGCGGTGGTCTCCGCCTTGATCGCCCAGGTGGGGTTGGGGGCACAACCCGCTTTTCTTTTGCCCACCATCACCCAGCCGGCTTTTGTCTTGCCGGACTACGAGATCCACAGCTTGCTGGAGGTACCTCTGTATCTCGGCTTGGGCTTTTTGGCCAGCCTGGTTTCTATGGCCTTCAGCTACACCCTGGAGTGGGGCAAGCACCTGTTCAACAGTGGCCCCCTGGCGGCCTGGCCAGCTTGGAGCAAGCCCATTTTGGGGGGCGGGATCCTGGGCTGCGCGGGCTTGGGGATCCCATTGGCGTTGGGGGTGGGCTATGAAACCATTGAGTCGATTCTGCAGGCCGTTCCCTTTTCTCTTGGCCATCTGGGCCTGCTCCTATTGGGCAAGCTGTTGCTGAGCGCTTTGAGCCTGGGCAGCGGCTTTGTGGGGGGAACCTTTGCCCCGGCTTTGTTCATGGGGGCAGTGCTGGGGGCAGGCTACGGTCAGGTGCTATCCCAAGCTTTGCCCCTGATTGCCTTGTCTCCCCCCGCTGCCTACGCCATGGTGGGCATGGCGGCTGTGTTGGCGGCCAGTGTGCGGGCTCCGCTAACGGCCATCTTGCTGCTGTTTGAGATGACGCGGGACTATCACATTGCGCTGCCGGTGATGGCGGCAGTGGGTTTGAGCATCTGGCTGACGGAGCAGTTGCATTCGCCGGCCATCTACCCTTCCGCCCGTCGCTATCGCCACGCAACGCTTGACGGAGTCCTTGGGCAGGAGCCTAGAGAGCTGACGGTGCAAGAGGTGATGGTGCCCCCATCTCTTTTGCTTCGGCAAGACACACCGCTGCGAGAAGCTCTGGAGAGTTTGCTGCAGCAAAAGTGCCATAGCGCGTTGGTGGTGGACGGACAGGAGCGGCTGCGGGGCATTCTCACCCTGGAAGACCTGGAGCGGGCCTTGGCCCACAAGGAGGCGGCGGAGTTGGCGGAGCTAACCGTACAGGAGGTCAGCCAATCCCCAGTTCTCACCACCTTCCCCGATGAGGCGGTGGCAGTGGCAGCCGAGCCGATGTACGAATACGATTTGCGCCAATTGCCGGTGGTTTCTCGGGAAGACCCAGAGCAGATCGTCGGCCTGTTGGATCGAGAGCGGGTGCTGCTCTCCCAAGAGATTCAATCGGTGCGGCAAGCCCTGGAGTTGGAAGTTCCCCCAGCAGAGAGAGACGCCGGCAGGAACGGACAAGAGGGGATCCCCGATGCTTCTACTGCGCCCGCAGAATAGAGCCCTGCTGTCGGGATCAGCGCTGCCGCCCAGAAGGGCAGGTGGGACGCAGCGGGCAGCGGCCACATTCGGGCATACGGGCCTTGCAGATGCGCTTGCCCAGCCGGACAAAGTTGACGTGCAGGGAATAGGCTTTGCCTCTGGGGATCTGAGGGGAAAGCTGAGCAAAAGTGTCGTCGGGATGTTTGGCCCGCACCAAGCCCAGACGGTTGGCCACTCGATGCACATGGGTATCCACCGGGCAGAGATCCCGACCCAGCCCGAACAACAACACACAGGTGGCGGTCTTCAGCCCTACCCCTTTTAACGAGAGCAGAAAGTCGAGGGCGCCGGCGTCGTCCAGGTCGCGCAGAAAGTCGAGGCTCAGGGATCCCTGTCGTTCTTGAATGGCGGCCAAGATCTCCTGAATGCGGGCTGCTTTAAGGTGGGCTAAGCCGCCGGAGCGGATCACCTGGGCCAGATCTGCCGGGTCGGCAGCCAAGACCGCTTCCCAAGAGGGAAAGGCGGCTTTGAGGGCGCGGAAGGCACGGCTGCTGTTGGCATCGGTGGTGTTCTGGGAAAGGATCGTGCCCACCAACTCGTCCAGGAGATCGGGGTGAGGGGAAAGGCCATTGGGAGCCCGCTGGGGGATCCCGAAGCACTGCTCTAGCCGCATCAACAGCGATTCCATCCTGTCAGCGGGCGGGAGTTCTGCCAGCAGGGCAGGGGACTCCGCCGCTTTGGCGAGCACAGGCGGGCGTTGGGAAAGGCTGTCCAATCTTGGCTGTACCACAGCTTAACGGGCAGAACTCTGGCGGATCTCCTGCAACAGGCGGGCAAGAACCTTGCTGGCATTGGGAGGAGCTGCGGCCTGCAAGCGAGCGGCCATTTGGGCAACCACCTGCGGCTGGGCCAACCAGGTCAACACCGTTTGCCGCAGCAAGTCCAGATTCTCTTCGGATTCTCGCATGACCACCCCCCCACCGCGCCCCACAAAGGCCAGAGCATTCTGATACTGATGATCTTCTGCAGCAAAGGGATAGGGGATCAAAATGGCCGGGGTGGCGGTGGTCAGCAACTCCGCCAGGCTCATGGCTCCGGCGCGGCTAATGGCAAAGTTGGCCCGCTGCAACAAGGCAGCTACATCTCGACGGAAAGGAAAGGGCCGGTAGCGGGGATGGCTGGGGATCCTGGCTTCCGGATCTTGAGCTTCGCTGCCGCCGGTCAAATGCACAATCCAGGCCCCCGCCTCCAACCAAGCTGGGGCACAGGTGGCCACCATGCGGTTGAGGCCCCGCGCCCCTTGGCTGCCCCCCATGACCACAATGAGGGGATCCCCGTCGGGAATGGGGAGGTCGGCAGGGAAAGGCTGGGGCGTGTAGAACTCGGCCCGCACTGGCGTGCCCACCACTTGGGCGGCCACCCCTGGCAAATGCTCTGCCGTCTCCGCCATGCCCAGCGCCACCACCTGACAAAATCTCCCCAGCCAACGGGTCACTTTGCCCGGGATCCAATTGGACTCGTGCAGCAACACCGGCACCCCCAGCGAACGGGCGGCCAAAATGGCCGGAGCGGCAATGTACCCACCGGTGGTCAGGACAATATCAAACCGTCCCGACATAAGGAGTCGGCGCACTTGTAGGGTCGCACGGGCCAGTTGGGCCAAGGCCTGCAGCCTGTGGAGAGGGGATCCCTGCCAGCCCGACATGACGACCCGGTGCAAGGGATACCGCTCCCGCACCAGCTTCCCTTCCATGCGATCCGGCACCCCCAGCCATTCAATCTGCCAGTCAGGCAACTGCTCGGCAACGGCCAAGGCCGGAAAAATGTGGCCACCAGTGCCGCTGGCAGCAACCAGCAGCCGAGGGCGTGAAGCTGGATCCTTGGCGCGTGTGTCCACCCGTGTGCCGGTTAGGGATCCCTGAGACCTTCAGGAGTTGTTGGAGCTGACATAGCGCAAGAGGGTGCCCCGTTGCCCCAGAATAAACCCTTGCTCGGGGCCGAAAAACTCAATGCTGTAGAAGTTGGCGGGGATGTTGCTGAGTTTCTTGGCCTGTTCCCAGGTTTTGCCACCATCAGGGCTGTGGATCAGGGTAGCGCCACCCCCCACCACCCACAGGTCGTGGTCGTTCTGGTAGGCGGCATTGAGGTAGCCAAAGCTGAGGGCCCGCCCCGGACGCAGCGGCGACGACCACTGGCCGGAGGTGAAGTCATCGGTAAAGGCGATCTCCGCCCCTTGGTTCAATTTCCAAGCGCTGCCGTGGGGGCCAAAGCCCATGTTTTGAATGCGGCGGGAGCTTTCCCGCGGGTAGGGCTTCCAGGTGCGACTTTCAGGAGTGTACAGAAAGTAGAAGCTGCCCCGCGACGACACCGCCAGATATTCGCCTTCAGGGCCGCGGGCAATGTTTTTGATGGCCCCAATCGGCTCATCCACTTGGGCATGCCAGGTCTGACCGCCATCTTCGGTGCGGTAGATGGCCCCCACATTGGTCACCATTTCGGCGGCGCCAGGGCCCAGAGCCTGGATCAAGAGCGGCTCCCCTGGCAGTTGGTTGTTGAGGCGGATGGAAGTCCAGTCGGATCCCTCGTTTAGGGTGTGGAGGAGGATCTTCGGCTGCCCGGCCACCCAGCCTTCTGCCCCAGCAAAGCTAATGGAGGCCAGGTAGGCTTCCGGCTCCAGACCCGGCAGCTCCCGCACCTGCCAGTGCAGACCCCCATCGCGGGATTCCAGCAGCGTCGCCTTGTCTCCCACCAACCAGCCATGGGAAGGGGTGGTGCCGGTGAAGGCAATGTCCAGCAGAATGTTCTGGGTGGGCACTTCCACCTGCTGCCAGGGGACCACCCGCATGTTGGGCATCCGCGCCGCCATTAGCAGCACCGAGACAGCAATCAGCAGCACCAGCCTCAGGGGTTTGAACATCTTGACCCTCACTCGACGAAATAGAAACTCATCAAAAATAAAAATCCCAGCGCCAGTCCCAAGAAGATCAGCAGGTTCTTTTGAGCAGGGGTCATCACGTTCACCCCCAGGCCGTAGCGCAAGTTCTCTTGAAAACCGGAAGGCTTGCCCTTGGCGCCCACTGCTTGGAACGAGCGCTTACCGGCTCGGCACACCGGACATTTCCAATCGGCTGGCAATTCCTCAAACGGTACGCCCGCCGGGATCCGATTGAGCTGATCCCCCTTGGCCGGTTCGTAAACATAGCCACAAGAACGACATTCGTAGCGCTGCATCCGCAGGGGATCGCTGAGCTGCGCATCGGTTTCATCTTCCGGCAACTCAATGAGCCTCGGTGTCTTGGGAGAACGGGGTTGAACACCGGGATCCGGTTGCGAGCCATTCATGGTCAGGGATCCATCTGCATCGTCGATCCTATTATGAGAGGAATTGTTACAAAAATCTACTCAGACCCTTTCTTGTTGCTCAGGGGGATCCCGCACCAGCCTGGGATGCCGACCTGAAGAGACTTATCCGGTGGACACAGGGATCCACCAGGGGGATCCTATGTTATGTTTTGGCTATCTTGCCCTCAGTGTTGTGCAAGCGGGTGCCTTTCATGACCACGCCCCCTCGCCGACCGGCCCTCAATCACGTGCTCATCGTCAAGGATCGTCACGGGCCAAAAGCCTACTGGTTGACGGCTGAGCTTTATTCGTTGGGCCGGGATCCGCGCAACAGCATTCGCATCGACTCCCAGTACGCCTCTCGCTACCACGCCATTTTGGTTAAGACAGAGTCTCCCTCTTCTCCCGATGGGTTTACCTACCAAATCATTGACGGAGACATTCAGGGCACTCCCAGCACCAACGGCCTTTACGTGGGCGGGCAACGGGTGGAATTTCGGGATCTGGAGGACGGGGACGAAATTCAGTTTGGCAACGATGCCACCGCTACCTACTCGCTGCAGAACAAAGATCTGGATGAAATTCTGGCTACCTTTGAAAACACCCAGATCGTTGAGCTCTGAGAGGCTGCTTTCCCTGTTGAGTTTTGGCCTGTGGGGGATCCCCCTGTCCCCACGTGGGTTGAGGGGTTAACCGGCGCTCGGAGAAGGGATCCCGTCGCCGTATTTCTGGGATCGCTTGCTGGTAAACTGTGTCATACAAAAAAACGAAAGCTGGGATCCCTGCTGTTCTTCCACATATTCCTTGGGCTTTCTGCTTGCGGGATCCCTTCCTTCTGCTGTCTTTAAGGGAGGATCTCATCTTGCGCCCCATCCTCATTGCCGGCAACTGGAAAATGCACAAGACTCAGGCTGAGGCTCGCGAGTTTCTGCGAGAGTTGGGCCTGGCTTTACGGTCATCGCCGTCAGGGTCAGCATCCCAGCGGCAGATTATCTTGTGTGTGCCCTTTACAGACCTGGCGGTGGTGGCAGAGCAAAGCCGCGGATCCGACATAGCCGTGGGAGCACAAAACCTACATTGGGAGGATCAGGGAGCTTTTACCGGGGAAATTTCCGGCCCCATGCTGGCGGAATTGGGGGTGCGCTATGTCATCGTCGGCCACAGCGAACGGCGGCAGTACTTCGGCGAGACGGACGAAACCGTCAATCGGCGTCTGGCAGCCGCCCAGCGGCACGGCCTTACCCCCATCCTCTGTGTGGGAGAAAGCCAGCAGCAGCGGGAGCAAGGCTTGACCGAGTCTTGGATTGTGGGGCAGTTGGATCGCGCCTTGCAAGGGATCGATCTGGAGAACTTGGTGATTGCCTATGAGCCAATTTGGGCCATCGGCACCGGCCAGACTTGTGCAGCTCAAGAGGCCAACCGGGTCATCGGCTTGATCCGGCAACACCTGGGCAATGCCCAACTGCCCATTTTGTATGGCGGCTCGGTGAAGGCCGGCAACATCGATGAGCTGATGGCCCAGCCTGAGATCGACGGCGTGTTGGTGGGAGGGGCCAGCCTAGACCCCCAAGAGTTTGCCCGCATCGTCAACTTTCAGGCCCTAGCTCCCGCCTAGGCCGCTAGCGGGATTGTCCCCACAGCAGGGCCACCGGGAAGGATTTCAAGACAACGCCCACCGGCAAGGTTTCGCCGGCAGGGATCCTTTCCTGGGTTAGCCCATTCACCCAGTCCAGCCGCTTCCAACGCGGCAGATGAATTTCGGTATCTGCCCAAACGGATTCTCCCAGAGGATCTTGGGTTTCGTCGATCAACTTTGTTAAAAAACGCGGCACTACCGTGAGCAATACCTGCTTACTGTGCTGACGGGCAAAAGCCACAACATGGTCAGCATGGGATCCGCTGATTTGCAGAGGAATGTAGCTGCCCTCGAGAAACAATTGGGGCTGTTCCTGGCGGGCCTTGAGCACGTGGTAAATCAGAAACAGCTTAATGCGTCCGTCGCTGCGGTGCAGGAGCAAATCCGCAATGAGTTGGAGAGGATCCTGTTTAACCCGCCGCTGAATTTCTTCCAAATAGGCGAGGCGACGGGAAAAATCCACAGGCCGACGATTGTCGGGATCCACCATGCTCAAATCCCACAGTTCCGTGCCTTGGTAAATATCCGGGATCCCAGGGCTGGTCAGTTTGATCAGCGTCTGTGAGAGAGAATTAAAAATGCCAAAGTGAGCAACTTTCCGTTGGAAAGGCAAAAAGGACTCCAAAAAGGGGTTAGGACCTTGAAGGATCCGTTCGATAAAAGCGGTAGTGGCTTCTTCGTACTCGGTATCGGGGCGAAGCCAAGCGGTGTGGACCTTAGCTTCCCGCACTGCTTTGATGGCATAATCTTTGACCCGCTGTACAAACTGGGGCACCTCTTCCGGTTGGAAGGGATAAGAGCCGAGCAATGTCTGGTAGAGCAAATACTCGTCATTGCGATCCGGCAGTTCCGAGCGCTTAGCTTGTTTGCTGCGGACTTTGTAGCCGAGGTTCAGCTCATGCCAAAGATTGATGTGCTTTTCCCACTCGGCGGGGATTTCAGAAAGCACATTCAGCCGGGCCCGCACATCTTCGCCACGCTTGGTGTCGTGGGTGGCAGAAGCATTCATGGACAGAGGCCACCGAGCTGACCGCTCTTGATTAAAGCGGTGAAACTCTTGCACCGAAAGGCCAAAGCGACAGGGATCCCCGCCGACTTCATTGAGAGATAAAAGGCGGTTGTACACATAAAAAGCAGTATCTTCTACCCCTTTGGCCATGAGAGGGCCGGCCAACTGCTGCAAGCGCATGGCAAAATGGATCTGCTCATTTTTCTCCTGGTCTGATAAATTTTCCAGAGACTCCAGGCAGAGAAAGCGCTGAATAAAATTCAGCTCATTCACCAAAACGGGCAGGTTCTCCTTGGCCTTCTCCACAGCTTGACGAACCACCTGTTGACCTTCTGGACTGAGGATCCCTTCGTGGATATAGACGCGGTAGACCGGAAAGCACACCAAAACTTCTACCAAAGCTCGACGTAAACTGTAGAGGGTAAAGTCATTGGCATAGCGATGGTGGCTGGTGATCTGTTTGAGCAAAAAAGCAAGGTTATCCATATCTCCTGACAGGTTGCGCTCGATGATCAGGCGTTTTTTATCTTCGATAACCTGCTCTGGGGAATGCCGTAGATTTGTGAAATTTTGATAGAGAGAGTCAAAAGCCTCCGCATTTTCTTCTTGACAAAAGATGCCGTTGAGCTTAGCCAAAAAATCGTAACCCGTTGTGCCCTGAACCGGCCAGCTTTGGGGCAGACTTTCATTGGCCTCTAGTATTTTCTCCACCACGATGTAAAGATTTGGGCAGCGTTCCCGCAGGCGATGGAGATACTCTTCGGGATTGAACAACCCATCGATATGATCGATGCGCAAACCACTAAAACGCCCCTGTTCTGCAAGCTTAAAGATAAGCTGATGGGTTTTGCGAAACACCTCGCGATCTTCCACCCGCAGTGAGATCAGCTCGTTAATGGTAAAGAAACGACGATAATTGATCTCCTCAGCACCCACCTTCCAGAAGGAAAGGCGAAAATTTTGCCGCGCCAGAAGACTATCCAGCAGGTCAAAGCTCGACGGATCCCCTGGCTTGCCGTTAAAGATGTCAATGTTCTCGTCAAAAAAGCTCTGGATAGGTTGGCTAGAAGTGTAGAGTTCCCACAACGAATGCTTGGCAAAGCTAATTTGATCGGTGCGCTCTAGGAGATCTTCCTTGCTGGGAATGAATTTCAGGCTGAAGAGGATCCCGAGTAACTTGACGTAGTCGGGATGGCTGCGTCCCAATTTTCGCCGCAGCTTGCTCAGGTTGTAGGTAAAAACATCCGCATAGGTGTCAATATTGAGGGGGAACCTCAAGTTGTAGTAGTTAATACTTAGGCCATCGGCATCATAACGAAGCTGGATTTGACCCGACTCCAAACATTTGTCGTAGAAATCTCCCAAGAAAGGGGCTAAGATTCTGCCTTTGATCCCCAGGTAAGAGTGATTCCAATTCACATCAAAGTAGTCAATAAAATCTGAGTTGGGGCCGCTCTCCAGAACATCCATGAGCATCTGGTTCTGGCCATCGTAGGCCATGTGATTGGGCACAATGTCCTGGATCCAGCCTATTCCCTGCTGATTGAGGGCTTCCCACAAGAGCTCAAACTTTTCGCTTCCCCCCAGTTCCTGGTTAATCTGCCTGGGATCCACCACGTCGTAGCCGTGGGTGCTGCCTTTGCGGGCTTGGAAGATGGGAGAGGCATACAAGTCACTGATGCCCAGCAACTTCAGGTAGGGAACAATCTGTCGTGCTGCGTCGAAGTCAAACCCAGCATGAAACTGAATGCGATAGGTGGAAGTCGGGATCCGCATGATGACCTTAGAACAATGACAAAGAAGCCGAGCTTGTCAACGGCATAGGGTCAAGAGAACAGATGTATCTAGGGTAGCGGCTAAGATCAAGGAGTCCTGCAGGGGAGAGGCGAGGTTAGTGAACTTGTCAAGGCCACAGAGGAGCGCTTCACCCCCGGTAAGGGGGCCGGCAAGGATGGCGAGGTGGGCAGGGATCCTGCTCGTGGGTGGGCTGATGGGGAGTTGGCGGAGTGAGGCAACCTGGGCAGAAAGCGAGTTTCGGGTGGGGAGTGAGCTGGTTTTGACCCTGCGCACCCCCGATGCCCCCGCTCGCCTCCGTCTGCTGAAGCAACGGTTGGAAGAGATTTTGCTACAGGCCAGCAGCCCTCAGGTGCAGGTCAGTCTGGATATCCCCAGTCCCAATCCCTCGACGACCGGCAGCGGGGATCCCCCAGCTCAAGCCGCTCGGATTCTTTTGAACCAGCAACTGCTGTTGGAGGTAACTCCAGCCGATGCAGAGGCTCATGCTGCTCCCCAACCGGCAGATCTGGCAAGGATCTGGGCGGATCGCCTGCAAACGGTGTTCAACCAGGAATCCAGTCGGCAGCAACTGTTTTTGGGATTGGGGCTGCCCCCGCACTTGACCTGGCAAGGGCGACTCTATCGCCGCGCTGAGCGTGCTGCCGCCGATACTGGGCGCTTTGTTACCGATGGCACTCGCATTCAAGATCATGTGGTCTATTGGGAGATCCCCTCTGGAGAAAACCCGTTTGATTTTACTGACAAGCCGACCCTGCCGGATCCGCCGCCGGAGCGGCTATTTTTGTTGAATCGCCACCGCCAGTTTGTGCCCTACGAGTTGTAACCGAAGTCCTTTCTCCCTCTGTTGTCTATTGTCTATGTCGTCCATTCAACGAGAACCTCGCATTCTGTTGGGCCTGCGGGCCGACCAATTTCGTCATCCCGTGGATCTGCAAGCCACCCGCTCTCTGCAGCAAGTGCCGGGGCTGGGCCTGCTGATTCAAAATTGGCTTGGCTCAACGGCAGGACAGATATTTTATCTGGACAACATTGCTTCTAGTATCCAAATTAACGAGCATCAGTTGCCGGAAATTCATCAGCTTTTGGTGCAGGCCTGTCGCATCTTGGATCTGGAGGTGCCCCAGCTCTACGTGCGGCAGAACCCCACGCCCAATGCTTACACCTTTGCCATGCAGGGGAAAAAGCCCTTCATTGTCTTGCACAGCTCTCTGCTGGATCTGTTGGAGCCGCCGGAAATTCAGGCCGTGATCGCTCATGAGTTGGGCCACTTGAAGTGCAATCACGGGGTCTACTTGACGATGGCCAACATTCTCATGCTCTCCACCAGCTTGCTCCCCTTCGGGGGGTTGTTTTATCAGGCGTTGCAGGATCAACTGATGCACTGGCTGCGGTGTGCCGAGTTTACCTGTGACCGGGCGGCGCTGTTGGTAGCCCAAGATGCCAAGACGGTGATCTCGGTGTTGATGAAATTGTGTGGGGGATCCCCGCAATTGGCCTCCAAGCTGAACGTGGACGCCTTTTTGGAGCAGGCCCGTACTTACGACGAGCTGGACGGGGATCTGTGGCAGATGGAGCTGAAGCAGATGCAAACGGTGGGGCGCACCCATCCGCTGCCGGTGCTGCGGGCCAGAGAAATCGAGCGTTGGTTCCGCAGCAACACCTATCAGCAGATCCTGGAGCTCCAGGGATTGGGCTCCGCACCGCGGACGTCAACGGCTGCTTCGTAAACTACCCGACTCCGACCGCTAAAGCAGTACAGAGCGGGCTTTTAGTAGCCCTGCAGTTGGCAAGCCAACCACGAGCCTCTGGGGTGGTTTACAGCACCCCCAATCGACCGTTACCAGTGCCTTAAACAACCGTTTCTGGTGTCCGCAGTACAATTATAACCATGGAGGCGGACTTTCCTCTCGACACTGATCCTACCGGTACAGCACGGGGCTCCTGCGATTTCTAGCTGAGTGCTCAAGATGGATCCCTCTCATGTGCCCCTGGGTTTGCCGCTCATCTTGGGGGAGGTGCTTTTCGACTGCTTCCCCACAGAGATTGTGCTGGGCGGAGCAGCTTTGAATGTGGCTTGGAACCTCAAGGGGCTGGGATCCGATCCCCTCTTGCTCAGTCGTGTTGGCCAAGACGAGGCCGCCAGAGAGCTGCTGGGGGCCTTGCGACGGCAGGGGCTGCGCCTGGAGGGTCTGCAGCAGGATTCTGTTCACCCCACCGGCAAGGTTCAAGTAACCCTGGATGAGCAAGGGATCCCCACCTTCGCCATCTTGCCCGACCAAGCCTACGACTACATCCAGTTGGATATCGGGGCTCTGCAAGCTCTCCAGCCCAGCCTGCTCTACCGGGGCAGCTTGGCAGCCCGCCGGGAGGCAGCCCATCGCCACTTTCAAGAGGGGATCCCCGCTTTGGGCTGTCCCGTGTTTCTGGATCTCAACCTGCGGGATCCCTGGTGGCATCCAGACGCCATCCGGGAGATGCTGCGCACCTGCACTTGGCTGAAGCTGAACCAGGCAGAGCTGGAGCAAGTGGCCCAACTGGAAGGGATCCCTCCTGTAGACCTGCTGGAGCAAGGACAGATCCTCCAGGCCCACCTGAACCTGAAAGGTCTATTTCTGACCTTGGGAGCGGCAGGCGCGCTGCTGATCACCCCTACTCAGATCCATCGGGCCGACCCAGTGCCCGCGCCTCAGCTGGTGGATACAGTGGGGGCGGGAGATGCATTTAGCGCCGTGGCCATCCTGGGGCTGTTGCGGGGATGGCCGGAGGCGATTCTGGTGCAACGGGCCGTGCAATTTGCGGCGGCCATCTGCGGGATCCCGGGGGGAGCGCCTGCGGATCCGGAGTTTTACCGGCCCTTCTGGCAGGCATGGGAGATCCAGGAGATCCAGAGGCCAAGGGTTCAATGAAACTGGCGCAGGTGAAACTGGGCGTAGCGACCCCCTTTGCCCAGCAATTCTCGGTGATTTCCCTGCTCCAGCAATTGCCCCTGCTCCAAGACGAAAATGCGGTGGGCGGTGCGCACTGTCGAGAGGCGGTGGGCAATTACAAAAACGGTGCAGCGTTGCATCAGCCGTTGCAGCGCTTCCTGCACCAACGCTTCTGACTCGTTGTCCAAAGCCGAGGTAGCCTCGTCCAGGATCAAGATCTTGGGGTTGAGGAGCACGGCGCGGGCAATGGCCAGCCGTTGCCGTTGTCCACCGGAGAGGGTGACCCCCCGTTCTCCCACGCGGGTGGCGTAGCCATCGGGCAAGCTCTCGATAAAGGTGTCGATGTTGGCCACCTGGGCCGCCTGGCGTACCGCTTCCAGGTCAAAATGCTCTTGTCCGTAGGCGATGTTGCTGGCAATGGTTCCCGAAAACAGGGTGATCTCCTGCGGCACAATGCCGATCTGCCGGCGCAGGCTCTTGAGGGTGACGGTGCGGATGTCGATGCCGTCGATGCGGATGCAGCCCTGCTGGGGATCGTAAAAGCGGGGAATCAGGCTCACCAGGGTGGATTTGCCGGCGCCGGAGGATCCCACCAGGGCCACAATCTCGCCGGGAGACACCTGAAAGCTGATCTGTTTGAGCACCGGCTGATCCGGTTTGTAGGCAAAGGAAACTTGGTCGAACTCCACCCAACCCTGAATGGGAGGCATGGGGCGGGCCCCGGGCAGCTCCCGGATTTGGGAGCGGGTGTTTAGCAGCTCGAAAATCCGCTCCACCGAAGCCTCACCCTGTTTCAGCTCGCTGTAGTTGTTGGTGATGTGAACAATAGGGTCGATCAACATCGCAACACCGGCGATAAAGCCGAGAAACTGGCTGCCGGTCAGGTTGCCCTGGCTAATTTGCCAGCCGCCCACCCAAAACACCCCCAACACGCTCATGGCGTACAGAAAACCCACCACCGGGTCTTGGATGGCTCTCATCTGTTCGGTCTGAAACCGGGCCAGGCGGTTGCTTTCGGCAATGGCACTGAAGCGGCGAATTTCGTAGTCCTCAGCCGCAAAGGCGCGAGTGAGGCTGATGCCAGCAAACACCTCTGTCAAGAGGGCGGCCAAATCCGACATCTTCTCTTGGTTGAGGCGGGAGCGAAACAAAAGGCGATCCCCAAACCAACTGATCAAGGCTCCCATCAGGGGGGCTATCAGCAAGGTGGTCAAGGTGAGAATGCCGTTGAGATAGAACAGGTAGGCCACCACCGCCAAGATGGTGAGCACGCTGGGGATGAAGCGATGGAAAAACCGCTGCACCACCTCTCCCACCCGATCCAGATCCCCCGTAAGGCGATAGACCAGATCGCCGGTGCGGCTGCCGGAAAAATAATCCAGATCCAGCGCCTGCAGGTGGGCATAGATCTGTTGGCGCAATTCCAAAACCATTTGCAAGGAGGCCCTCGCCATCAGGGTGTCTTGGCCATACTGAAAAGCGCCGCGCACCAAGAAAAACACCACCCCAATCAAGGCCAGCATCCGCAATTGCCCCAGATCCCCGGCACCGATGGAGCGGGCCACCCACTCGATCAAGTAGGCGAGGGCGGGCATGGTTAGCACAAAGCCAAGGGTACAGGTTAGCCCCAGCAACAACATCCACAGATGGGGCCGAATGAAGGGAATGAGACGGCGATAGCTACGACCCGGATGCACAAATCACAAACCAGAAGGGCCTCTGACCCAACCAGCTTACAGGATAGTGTTGCGGACTGCTGCCGGGATCCCTGAAACTGGCCGGTAGAGCTGAAAGCCGCTGCGACCCTTTTCTTTGACCTGGTAGAGGGCCAAGTCGGCATGGTGCAAAAGGGTGGACACTTCTACGCCGTCTTGGGGGTAGAGGGCGACGCCAATGCTGCAGGTCACGGAAAGGGAATGGCCCTCGCAGGAGAAGGGAGTTTGAAAGGCATCGACAATCCGCTGAGCCAGACGCGCTGCCACTGTGGGGCTGCCAATTCGGGGCAGCAGCAGGGTAAACTCATCCCCTCCCCAGCGGGCGACGATATCTCCAGGGCGAACGCACTTGGTTAACCGTTCAGCTACCCCCTGCAACAGGGCATCGCCGACACCGTGGCCGAAGGTATCGTTGATGTCTTTGAAGTGATCCAAATCCACAAAGAAGAGGGCCAGGCATTCACTGTAGTATTGCTGCAGGGCCTGCTGCAGCCGCTCCCGAAAGGATTCGCGGTTCACCAAACCTGTCAGGGCATCATGATGAGCGCGAAACTCCATGTAGGCTAAGCTCTGCTTTTGGGCGGTGATGTCTTCGCAGATGCCTTCATAGCCGAGGATATTTCCGGCTTTATCTTTAACCAAACGGGCCTTTTCTCGGACCCAGATGATCGAGCCATCCCGCCGCCGCAGCCGATACTCAAAACCGCGCACGGATCCCTGTTCCTGCAATAGCCGCACAAATTCCTCCCACTGGCTGGGATCCACATAGAGCTGCCGCTTGCCCGCCTCTTTCGCTTCGCGCATCAATTCTTCGGGGGAGCTGTAGCCGCAGATCTGGGCCAGCATCGGGTTGGCGGAGAGATACCGACCTGCCGCATCGGTGAAAAAAATGCCCTCTACCGCATTCTCGAAAAAATTGCGATAGCGCTCCTCAGCCTGGCGCAGCTCCTCTTCCACTTGCCGGCGCTCCGAGATCTCGAGGGCCAGAGACACCAAATCCGCCAGGGATCCGGCGAAGTTTTGCTCTTCTAAGGTCCAGTGGCGAGGGGAGCCAATGTGCTCGTGGCAGAGAACTCCCACCATCCGTCCTTCCAGTCGAATGGGGGCATCCAGCATCGAGACCACTCCCATTGCTGTCAGGTAGGAATTGCCGAACTCGGCGGTGCGGGGATCCGCCACCACTTGGTCGGCAGCAATGGTGCGCTCTTGCTCCAGGGCTTGAAAATAACGGGGATAGTCTTTGGCCCAGATCTCCGCCCCTTGAGTATGGGATCCCTCGGGGTTGTCTGGGGTGATCTCGAATTGATTGATGCAGCGAATGCTGGAGCGCTCCGACGTGTAGAGCCAGACCCCCACCCGTGCCACCCCCAGGGTATGGGCGGCTGTAGTACAAATCTGTTGCAGAGCAGCTTGTAAGTCTCCTTGGCTGAGGGCTTTGTGCCGGGTGAGCTCCATCAGAGCCCGGTTGTGCTCCAACAGTTGCTTTTGGCTGCGCTGTAGCTGCCACTCCACTTGCTTGCGTGCTGTGATGTCCTGACAGGAGCCGACAATTCGGCTGATTGGCTTGTTCTCCTCAACTACTGGAGAAAGGGTAACGATTAGAACACGGGTCGACTCTGGGTCGGGAGCGGCAGAGGCCGTTAGGCTCAGCTCAAAGCTCACTTGCCGGCCATGGCTGAGGCAGTGTTCGGTGTGCAGTTGAATCTGCGCAGCCAGAGAAGGCGGTAGACAACTCTGGAGCTCTTCTCCCTCGATAGGTCGAGAGGAGAGAAAAAACATCCTGCAAAAAGCCGGGTTACCCACCAAAAACCGACAGCGCGGTTGAGGTGAGCCTCTTTCTGGCTCCGGGGGCAGACACTCAAGGACAAACAACCCATCGCTGACGCTCTCGAACATGGTGCGCAGCACAGCCCGTCCCCGAGCCTGTACCGGGCGCCCACGGTACATGACCTGGGGATTCCACAGATCGGCCCGCGTCAGCGCATCATAAACGCTGCCAGCCTGGTCTGGCCCAGCAGTCCCCCTTTCAACCATAGGCTAGGAACACCCAGTAGACGCTCGGGCAACGGGGAGGGCAAGCCGAAAAAAACAGCTATGAATTCACGCTGTCTCTGCCATTCTACGGTCATCCTATGGAATTGTTGGGGGAGTTTGTGTGTCTCTCGATACAAAAGATCCCCGGGCTGGCACGGGCTTTTGGGTGCTCCGGAGGGGATATTCTTTGAAGCAACTCTTGAGGTTAATTAAAAGAATTATTAAAAAGCCTGTCCTGCCGACGTGAAGGGCTATGCGTCGCCGTTTTCAAGGTTAAACCGCTTCTGGCTCCCGAACTTGTTCTACCCGTACATCGACACGCTTGGGAAGGAACCAGGCCCCTATTAGTTAGAACTGCTCTCATTAGAAAGAACCTCAGCTAGCCCTGGAAAAGGGATCCCTGCCAGACCCAGGATGGCTAATTCCGCGGGCGTGGGATCCCCGATGCATCCAAGGCAAGAGAGGAAGACTGATGGATACAACTCCACCACTCAACCGAGTAACAGCATAGCTCTATTGAGATTAACTTTCAATAGCGTGCCGGCAAAGTAGGGATCCTCTTTGATAAAGACTTGCATTAAGCTTGAGGAGTCTGGTAGAGTGCTTACCCAAGTAGCAATTGCTAAAGATTTGCAGTTAAGTCTTCTCAGGAGAACAAGCTGCGGAGTGGCAAGCATGGCATGGCAACAGGTTCAGGCGGGGGTGTGGTGTAGGCAGTTGGGGCAATTGGCGCCTCAGTGGTGGTTGGGCTGGAGTCTGGAGCAGGGCTTTCGGCTCTACCGCAAAGAAGTTTCCTCTGCTCTGCCTTCTCTCTCTGCTTTGAGGATTCGCTACCAAGAGCGAGATGGCTGGCTGGACGTGTTTCTGGGAGAAGCGGAGCAATGTAACCGACGACGGCGCAGCCTTTTGGATCCGGCAGCGCGGGTAGCCTTGCACTACATGCCGGAAGATTTAGCTCAGATTCAGTCCCTAAAGTGTCCTCACGAGCGCATTCCTCCGCAGCTTTGGCAGCGGCTAACCCAGCAGCCGGGTTGAGGACTGTTGAAGGTTAGAGGGCTATTTATTGTTTTTATTGTTTCAGATGGATCCAGTCCGCTGCGGCAACCGATCCTGCCTCTTCTCGCCTTTCCAGTTCTTCTGGAGAGCGGTAGCCTGTTTTTTTCTTCCTCTAGGCAGGCTTAAGCTGGAGAACGAAGAGTAGCGGCTGCAGCCATGACTGTTTCTGAGCACCAACCCAAGCAGCGCTCCCAGCAGCAGGTCGAGGGGCTGACTTCTCGCCGCCTTTTGAAGGGATCCATCATCGGCGCCGGCCAGGTAGGCATGGCCTGTGCCTACTCGATGGTAATCCAGAACACTCTGGATGAGCTGGTCCTTCACGACATCGACCGCAACAAGCTGGAAGGGGAAGTGATGGATCTGGTGCACGGGATCCCCTTTGTGGAGCCGACGCGGATACGGGCAGGGGAACTGGCGGATTGCGCCGGGTCAGATGTAGTGATTTTAACGGCAGGAGCCAAGCAGCGGCCTGGAGAAACCCGTTTGGATTTGGTGCAGCGCAACGTCGAGATCTTCAAAGGCTTGATCCCGGCCTTGATGGCGCATTGCCCTGACACACTCCTTTTGGTGGTGAGCAATCCCGTTGACATCATGACTTACGTTTCCCTGAAGTTGTCGGGGTTGCCGGCAGGGCAGGTAATTGGGTCGGGGACGGTTTTGGACACAGCCCGCTTTCGCTATCTTTTGGCGGAGCGCCTGGGGGTGGATCCGCGTAGCCTGCACGCCTACATCATCGGCGAACATGGAGATAGCGAGGTGGCCGTTTGGAGCAAGGTGAACATCGCCGGCACCCCGATTGGGGAACTCTCGCCGGACTGGGATCCCGCCTATTTGGGGGATATCTTCGAGCAGGTGCGCAACGCTGCCTACGAGATCATCCGTCGCAAAGGGGCCACCAGCTACGCCATCGGGTTAGGGGTGACGCAAATTGTCCAAGCCCTGCTGCGGGATCAACACCGCGTTTTAACCGTGAGCAGCCTCACCCAAGGGGAGTACGATCTGCCAGAGGTCTGTCTCAGCTTGCCCAGAGTGGTCGGGCGGCAGGGGGTGGAACGCACGCTGGCCATGTCCCTCACCGAGAGCGAGCGCAAGCAGCTGCACCGCTCGGCCCAGATCTTGCGGCAAGTCATCGACAGCATCCGGTGGTAGCCTAGATCTCCTGGACTTTTGTCGCTCCCCTCCAAGCTGGGGGATCCCTTGGTCAGTGGGCGAGGGCCGCAGCTGGCGGCAGGAGGTGGTCTATGGAAGCAGAGGTGCAACAGGGGCAGCAATCGCCTGAGGGCCAACTGGAGAAGCGCCCCCCTTCTCCGCCTTGGGCCGGGATCCCCTTACAGAGGGGCCTCGGTCACCGGGTACGGCAGCACGTCAATCCCCTGCAGGCACAGTATCAGCAGCCCGCCCCCCCACCCCATTGGGAACGGGTATACCGGCGGCTGGGGCAGCCCTTTCATCTGGATATCGGCACAGGGAGCGGACGATTTCTGCTGCGCATTGCTCAGGAGCAGCCCGACTGGAACTTCCTGGGGGTAGAGATTCGGCAGGCGCTGGTGGAACGGGCCAATGCCTGGCGGGACGAGCTGGGGCTGGATAACGTCCATTTTCTGTTTGCCAACATCAATGTCTCTTTGCGGCATCTGTTTGCGCCGGGGGATCTCAGCCGGGTGACCATCCTATTTCCGGATCCCTGGTTCAAAAAGCGCCATCACAAACGGCGGATTGTCCAACCCCAACTGGTGGCAGATCTGGCTCTGCTGCTGCGACCGGGCAGCCCTGTCTTCCTGCAATCGGATATCCAAGAGGTGGCCGAAGAAATGGCAGCTCGATTTTTGGATCATCCGCAGTTTTGGGATCCCCACCAGGGGCCTTTGGACTCCAATCCCCTCGGCATCCCCACGGAGCGGGAGTGGCAGTGTCTGCAATTGGATCTGCCCATCTATCGCTATTGGCTGGAGCGCCGGTGACAACGGGGCAAAGCAGTAATAACAACTCCATTCCGCCAAGACAAACAGAAGATAGGATATAACCCGCTTGAGTTGGATCCGTTGCCGCAATGTCTCACCCTGAAGCCACGGCCTTTGCCGACCCCTCTTCTGCTCGGCTTTCTGTTCGCCGTGGGATCCTCAACCTGCTGAGCCTATTGGCCATTGTGATTGTCGGGCTTTCTCTTTCCAGCAGTTGGTTTCAGCCGCCGCCCCAAACGCAGTTGGATTTGTTGCAAACCGATCTCGCCCTGCAGGCTTCCCGCACCCTCGATGATCCCCGCTATCAGGATCTGGCACGGGCACTTTTGGGTCAGGATGTGTTCAAGGTGGCCCAAAATCGCTATCAGCAGACCGCCGATAACTACACCGAACGCCTGAAACGTTTGAAACGGCTGGCCCGTTTAACTCCTGCTGGCGAATCTGAGGCGGCCAGCCCAGAACTGGCCCAATCTCCAGAGGTGGATCCTGCCCTTCTGGCCTCCATGCAAGATTTGCAGACGGAGCTGGATGCGCTTTGGCTGCGCCTGGGCTTGCTCTATGCCTACCAAGAAGATCTGGAAGCTGCTCGGCAGCAATGGCAGCAGATCATCGACCTGGAACGTCCCGTGGAGCTGGAATCGAGCCAAAAGGGGGCAGCGCGGGTTTTGCAAGGGCTGTGGGGAACACCGCGGCGCATCTTGCCAGAGGCGGAGGTGCAGATTCGCAATCATCTGGATGGTTGGTTTGAGGCGGTGGCTCTGCAACAGCTTTACCGACTGCAGCAGCGCAGCGATAGCCTAAATGCCCTCAACCAACAGCAGGAAAAATTGGCCTTGGCGGCTCTGTTTCGACTGGCGGTGGTGGGTGGGATTCCCGTGCTGGGGGCACTGCTGGGGTTGATGCTCTTGTTGGGCTGGCTGGGCTGGAGCCTTTGGCGCAAACGTCCGCTCCTGGGCCCTGTTTGGGAAGTGCCTTGGCCGGGGATCGGGGCGCAAGCGGTGTTGACCGGCTGGTTTTTGGGGTTTATCGCCCTCAACGCTTTGGTGCCTCGACTTTACATCATCATCCTCGGCCTGGGGGCACGGCAGCTCAGCCCTTGGCAGCAGGCGGTAGCCCTGTTTCTCACCTACAATTCCGGCGCTGTGCTGGGGGCAGGGTTATTGTACCGTCTCTTGCACACCTACCCCGGCTGGCAGAGGGTGCTGCAGGTGCGGTTGTGGGACCCTTGGCTGCTGTGGGGCCTGTGTGGCTACTGGGTGGCCTTGCCTTTGGTGGTGCTGGCAGCGGCACTCTCGCAATTGCTGCTGCCGCAGGCAGGGGGTGGGAATCCCATTTTGCCCCTGCTGCTGGATAGCCATGGTTGGGGGGCGCGGTTGGTGTTTTTGGCCGTGGTGTCTGTCTGTGCCCCTGTTTTTGAGGAGGTGCTGTTCCGGGGCTTTTGGCTGCCTACTCTAAGCCGCTACCTGCCTATGGGGGCCGCCATTGTGCTCGGCGCCTTTACCTTTGCCCTTGCCCACCTCAACCTCTCTGATCTGCTGCCTCTGACCATGCTGGGGGTGGTGCTGGGGGTGGTGTACAGCCACAGCCGCAACCTGCTGGCTCCCATCCTGCTGCACAGCCTCTGGAATACGGGATCCCTGGTGACGCTGCTGGTGCTAGGGGGTGCGCGTTAAGGGGGGCTCTGCCTACTTTTTCCTGCCGAAGAGGCGGCTCAAGAACCCGCCGTTGTCCTCCTTACGGGGAGGCGGCACCACTTTCTGAGCCTGTGACGTTTGACGGCTGGCCACTCGCGTTGGCGGGACGGAGTCCTTGGGGACGGGAACGGGCTGTTGAGTGGTGACTTGCTGCATCCAACGGCGCACTTCTGCCATCAACTCGGCGTTGGCAGGTTCTAGGCGACTGGCTTGCATAAAGTCTGCTTTGGCCATGCCAGCATTCCCCTGCTTCAGGTGAGCAATGCCCCGGTGCAGGTAGTAGCGGGCCACGTTGGGCTCAGCGCTGATGGCAAAGTTCAGATACTGCACCGCATCCCGGTATTGCTTGCGCTCGATCATGTCCAAGGCTTGGATAAAGCGGGTTTCCGCAGGGCTGAGCTTGGGAGCCGGAGGTGGGGTGGGAACGGGCTGAACAGGGGGACGGCTGGGCGGAGCAACGATGGGGGAGGCTGGGATCCCACCCACAGTGGTACGGCTGGGGGAAGGGGTTGGGATCCCTTGGTAGCCGGCCTTGAGCAACAAATAGGCCAGGTTCAGCTCGCTCAACTGCTCGGTTTTCTCGAGCAGGGTTTCCATGGAGCTGTATTGCTCTTTGGCCAGCTTCTCCACCCGTCTGACATACTCTTCCTGCCAATGGGGGTGCTCGGCCAAGCCCTTGACGGCTTCCCCAGAGGGCCAAAGATCCGGGGGGGGCGTCTCCAAAAGGCGTTTGATCCGCATTTTGAGCACAGTTTCGTATTCCCCTCGCTCCCGCTCTTTGGTCAGCACTTCGTTGGCCGGGTTGACCAGCTTGGCAAAGAGGATGTTGGCGCGCTCTGCACCTTCGGGATCCCCCACAAACCGATCCGGGTGGAGGGCCTTGGCCGCCTGCAGGTAGCCGCGCCGGATCCCCTTGGAGTCGGCGGTAAGGGGCACGCCTAAGATGGCGAAATGGTCAGTCTCGTAGCGGGCTAGTCCTCGGTTGAGGCGGGGGACATTAGAGTTGGATCCCATAGTTGCCACTTCTCTAAAATCTGCTGCAAGGTTCCGTTTTCGATCAGGCTGGAAATCGCCCCATCCACAGCTTCCTTCAGGGAAGGATGCTGAGAGGATACTACTCCCACCAGAGGCATGGGGAACAGGGGCGGCCCCACCAGGCGCAGCCGGGATCCAGCTTGGCGCAGGTTTAGGGCGGCAACGGGCTGATCGACCAGCACAGCATCCAACTGGCCAGCCTGTAGCTGAGCAAACAAGCGCTCAGGGTTACTGGTGGCAAAGAGACGAATGGCGTTGCCTCTCCTCTCGTTGTACGCCTCCAGCAGGGCTGCCCCCGTACTGTTAACTACAATGCCCACTTTGCGGCCAAATAATTGCGACAGTGCTTCAATGGCCGGTTCCTCTGGCCCAGAGGTGGGGAAGGGATCCCGTACCACCAAGCGCTGCGGGCTGAGATAGTAGGGCCGGGTGGCCAGAAACTGCTCCGGATCCAAGCCCAAAGCTTCCCGCGCTCCCCAGATCAAGTCCACCTCATCCGCTTGCAAGGCCGCCAACTGCTCGCTCCAGGCCACGTAGATGGGATCCACCTGCACCTGAAGGGTTTGGGCAAGCGCCTCCAGGATATCCCACTCGAAGCCGGCGTAGGTTTGTCGCTCCAAGTCGGTATAGAGATAGGCCGGCCCCAAACTGGGATCCAAGCCAACTCGAATGCGCCCCCGGGCCTGGATCTCGGCCCAACGGGAATCGAGGGGCTGTGCCCGCTCGGTGGGGGCGACTTTCCCTTGTGCCGGCTGAGGGTAACCGGGGCCAGCAGTGGCGACCCCAAGGGCCATTGCTCCCAAGAGGAGAGCCAGGCCGAACTGTGCCGCCCGGCAGCAATGTCGCTGTTTTCTGTGGAGCTTGCTAACCAATCTTCTACCTACCCTGCCCGACACGGATGTTTTGTAGTCTTCTTGATTATTCTTCAACTACTTCTGTCTCGAATTCAACTCTTTCAACCGGCAAGCTTTCCCGGTTTTTCTAGGTTGGGTGGGGATCCCGCCGCATGGGAAAGGAGACCGGCAAAGGCTGTACTTGGGCCAATTCTTCTTGCAGAGCAGCGTGTAACCAGCCATTGCTGGCCAACAGTCGGCCACTGTAAACGTCCACCGGGCTGCCATCATAAGCGGTCACCTTGCCGCCTGCCTCCCGCACCAGAACGATCCCTGCGGCAATGTCCCAAGGGGAGAGGCCCCGCTCCCAATAGCCATCCAACTGGCCGGTGGCCACATAGGCCAAATCCAGAGCTGCAGATCCGCCGCGCCGCACTCCTTGGGTGAGATGGGTAAAGTGGCAAAACTCGGCGTAGTTGTTGTCGGGGGTTTCGCGACGATCGTAGGCAAAGCCGGTAACCAGCAGGCTCCGAGACAATTCAGCCGTTGTGGAGACTCGAATGGGTTGACGGTTGCGGGTGGCCCCCATTCCTTGGACGGCGCGAAACAGATCCCCGCGAAAAACATCACAAACAACCCCCAAAACCGGCTCCCGCCCCTGCAGCAAACCAATGGAGACGGCGGCAAAAGGGTAGCCATGGGCAAAGTTGGTGGTGCCATCTAGGGGATCGATCATCCAAGCGTAGGCACCCTCCGGGGATCCCTGCTGGCCTGATTCCTCGGTCAAGATGACATCTTCGGGGAAGTGCCGCCTCAAGATTTTTAAGATGAGATCCTCGGAAGCGCGATCCGCCGCCGTCACCAAGTCGCCCGGACGTTTCTCCTCAATGGCAAGGGTGCCTCCCACATAACTGCGCAGCAAAGCCCCTGCCTCCAGGGCAGCTTCTGTGGCCACATCCAACCGACGCAGCAGGGCCTCTGTCACACCCTCACCTCAAGGTTAAAAACCTGCTACTCAGAATAGCCCGCCTGAGGCTGTGGCTCCCAAGGGATCCCTGAAAACCAAAATGGGCCCAACCTGAGCCCAAGCCCAGTTTCCGGGGAAAGGGGGTATCTCCAAGGCTGCCTATGGTGTATAGTACAGTACACTGGGGCTTGTGGGTTTTCCGGCAGCCCGCCAAGACCAGAGTTCCTTTGAAAGCAGTAGGGTTTTGGGGAACTATAGGTAAGACTTTGAATTTGGAAAGCCAAGCTGCTGTAAATGGCGTTGAGCGTTGAGGGGGGAAGGCCGTTGTCACATAGCTACGACGATTTTTTCACCTCCATCACAGAGGTTGGCGGGAAAAGTCCTCTTCCCAGCCAGGGCTTTGATCTGCCGGCGGATTTGTTCGATCAAGTCCCTGAACGGCCGGTGTCCCATCCGGAGTTCACCCTGTCCATCTGCCATCCTGTCCGGCCCTGCAGCTACATCCTGCGGGAGAGTATCTACACGGTTGGACGGGATCCCTCCAACGCCATCCAGATCGTCAATCGGTTTGTCTCGCGTCACCACGCTTACCTGGTGCGGGTGCCCACCAAGTCCAACCGGACAGGGTTTACCTATTGCCTGATCGACGGCAACCGCAAGGGCCAGTCCAGTACCAATGGGGTGTTTGTCAACGGCACGCGGGTGGCTACTCACTACCTGAGGAGCGGAGATGTCATCTATTTCGGGCCAGAGATCCGCGCCTATTTCTTCGAGGTGGCCCGCATTCTCCCTGTGAACCCCTTTGACATCGGCCCTGGCCTTGGCGAAGAGCTTCAGCTTCCCCACGCATAGGAGCTCACTGCAACTGTTGACAGACCCGAAGCTGCATCGCTAGATTAATTAAGCTGGTTAAGCAATGTGAATTGGGGCATCGCCAAGCGGTAAGGCAGCGGGTTTTGGTCCCGCCATTCGGTGGTTCGAATCCATCTGCCCCAGCTTAAAATCCAACCGAGAGCACAAAGGCGCAAGCCCCTGGGATCCCGTGCAGACCTGGGGTTTCGGCTCTTGGCATCAGCAGGGCGGTTAACTAGGGGATTGCAGAGTCGCTTTTGCCAACGGAGGCCCTGGCTTGGCAGGACTGGCCGCGGGGAGAATGGCAACAACCAGAAACCAAGGGCGAGGGATCCGGGGTGAGCTGTTCAGGTCGATCCTTGATGGTGGTGGGAACTTCTTCCCATGTGGGCAAAACCCTTTTGGTGACAGCCCTTTGTCGCATTCTCAAGAAAGCGGGAAAAAGGGTTGCCCCTTTCAAAGCTCAGAACATGTCCCTCAACGCCTATGTCACCCCAGACGGCAAAGAGATCGCCTACGCGCAGGCTCTGCAAGCTTGGGCTGCCGGGATCCCCCCTGCGGTGGAAATGAACCCGATTCTTCTGAAGCCCCAGGGCAACCTGACTTCCCAGATCGTCTTGAACGGAGTGGCGGTGGGCACCTACCGCGCCGGAGAGTATTACGAGCGCTGGTTTGCGCCGGCCTGGCAAGCGGTCAAAGAAGCCCTTGCTCGCCTGCAAAAGCAGTACGACTGGATCCTTTGCGAGGGGGCAGGTAGCCCAGCAGAGGTGAACCTCAAACATCGGGACTTGGCAAATATGCGGGTTGCCTTGCATTTGGGATCCCCCACTTGGCTGGTGGCGGACATCGACCGAGGTGGGGCGCTGGCCCATGTGGTGGGCACACTCCAACTGCTGGAACCCGAAGAACGGGCCCTGATCCGGGGCATTGTCATCAACAAGTTTCGGGGCTCGCGGGAACTGTTGCAGCCCGGCCTGGATTGGCTGGAAAACTACACCGGGATCCCAGTTGTCGGGGTCTTGCCTTGGGTGGACTGGGTTCTGCCCCAAGAGGATTCGATGGGAATTGCAGCCAACCCCCTGCTTTGGGAAGATCGCCGCGACCGAGCCGGTGGCCAAGCCCTGAGGGAAGGGCGCCTGGAGATTGCTGTGGTGCGTTTGCCCCAGGTGGCCAATTTCTCGGATTTTGACCCCTTGTTGGCGGAGCCCACCGTCCATCTGCGCTGGGTTCACCCCGGCCAAAGTTTGGGATCCCCGGATGTGGTCATCCTGCCCGGCAGCAAAACCACCCTCAACGATCTGTTCGCGTTGCAAAAGACCGGCTTGGCCGAGCAACTGCGCCAATACTCTGGCCATATCGTCGGCATTTGCGGCGGACTGCAAATGTTGGGAGAAACCATCGCCGATCCCGAAGGCTGGGAGGGGATCGCCGGCACCTACTCGGGGTTGGGCTTTCTCCCTTTGACCACCGTTTTACAGCCCACCAAGGTCACCCAGCAGGTACAGACCCAAAGCCGATGGCCTGCCCTGGCCCCCATCCAGGGGTACGAAATTCATCAGGGATCCACCCAGGCGGATCCCTCTGGCTGCCTGCCGCTGTTCGACCGGGAGAACCTGGGCTGGCGGGATCCCACGGGTCGGATTTGGGGCAGCTATCTGCATGGCCTGTTTGACAACCACCTGTGGCGGCGACAATGGCTGAACTGGCTGCGCCGACAAAAAGGCTGGGATCCCTTGCCGGAGCTGGAGGGCCACTATGCTCAGCAGCGGGAGCAATTGCTGGAGCGCCTGGCCGATCTGTGGCAGCCTCACCTGGACTTGGGCCTGTTGATGGAATAGCCGCTCCGAAAGACTTATGCAACGCTGAACAAAACAGAACTTTGCCCAGCATCGCTGCTTTCTTCCTGCTTCAGCGACCCATGACTGGCGGCAGAGTTCACCTCCACCGCCCCGCCAGAGGGATCTCCACAGGCGTTACTTCCCCGCGAGCTGCAGGTAGTTAGATACCACTGGGCTAGGTTGATGGCTGCATTCAAGTCGCGGTCTAGCTCCAGACCACAACACGGGCAGCGAAATACCCGCTCGCTGAGTGGCATCTTCTGTTTGTGGCCACACCCTGAACACAGTTGGCTGGACGGATAAAACCTATCCGCCACCACCACCTGACAGCCGTAGAGTTGGGCCTTGTACTCTAGCTGTCGCCGAAACTCGTAGAACCCACAGTCTGACAGCGCTCCTGCCAACTTGCGGTTCTTAAGCAGGTTCTTCACCTGCAAGCCCTCAATCACCACCACCCGATACTTCTTGGCCAGGTAAGTCGTTAGCTTGTGCAGATTGTCTTGCCGAATGTCTGCCACCCGCTTGTGGGCCCTGCCTAACTGCACCACCGCCTTCTTACGGTTAGCGGATCCCTTCTGCTTGCGACTCAGCCGCCGTTGCAGTTTGGTCAGACGCCTCCTCGCCTTACGGTAGGGCTTTGGATTCTCGAATACTTCCCCGTCGGAGCAGGTGGCCAAGTGATGGATCCCTAAGTCCACTCCCACAACTTCCCCGGTCTTCTCCACTTGAGGCGCTGGAGCTTCATATTTGAAGGAGATGTACCAGTGTCCGGCGCGAAGACTGATGACCACGTTCTTGGGTGTGGTCGCCGGAAGTAACTCTGCACAGCGCAGCCAACCGAAGATAGGCACCTTGATGCGGTCGCCAGAAATGCGGATGCTGCCTTCTAGGTAAAAGCTGTCTCGCACTCCCTTGCGTTTGAAGCGGGGGAACTTCCCCAACCCACCCCGCCAGCGCTTAAAGGCTTGCTCCAAGTTGCGTAATGCCTGCTGAGGAGCGCATTTGGAGACCTGGTAGTACCAGGGGTTTTCCTTCTTAACCTCGGCTACCAGGCGCTTGTGCAGGTCAATGGCGGTGGGGAGTTTCTGCCGGTTCTCCAGGGCTTGCCGACAGATGGCCAGGCCCCAGTTGTAGGCGTGACGGGCTACCCCAGCGTGCTGAGCGGCTAGGGTCTTCTGCCGGTTATTCAGCTCTAAGCGGGTGCGGAATCCAAGCAGCATTCAGATAGAAATTGCAGGAGCCCCGTACGGTACCCGTAGGGTCAGTGTCGGGAGGAATGCTATAATGGTACTGCGGGCACCAGAAACAGCTTTTAGGGCACTGGTAACGGTCGATTGGGGGTGCAGTAAACCACCCCAGAGGCTCGTGGTTGGCTTGCTAACTGCAGGGCTACTAAAAGCCCGCTCCGTACCGCCTAGCGGTTGGTGTCGGGTAGTTTACATAGCCGCGGCCAACATGCTTAGTTTAATGGCTATTTCGGTTCCGCAAAGTAACCAATTGTTCAGCAGATCGGGGACTAGAGGCAGCCCCTGTAGCTTGTTCGCGAAAGCGTCACGCAGCGGTAAGGGCGCGATCCAACAATTCCATCGGGTGATAGATGGGGATCCCGGCTTTGCCCTGTAGGCGCAGATGTTTCTGGATTTGTAGGCGGCAGCCGATATTGGCAGAGACGATCCCCTGAGCACCGGTGTTAAGCAAGTTCTTTACCTTCTGGGATCCCAGCTCGTCCGCCACCTGGGGTTGCAACAGGTTATAGACGCCGGAGCTACCGCAGCAAAGGGCGGCATCGACGGGATCCCGCAGCTCCAGCCCCGGGATTTGCCGCAGCAGGTGTCGGGGTTCCTGGCTGAGCCGCTGCCCATGCAGCATGTGACAGGCATCCTGGTAGACCAGCACCAGGGGTTCCGGCTGCAGCGGGTGTAGGGGAGCCGTTAACCCCACCTGAGCGAGAAACTCCTGAATGTCCTTGACCTGGGCGGCAAATCGGGCTGCCTTCTCTTTGTAGTCGGGATCCCTGGCCAACAGGTGGCCATACTCCTTCAGGGTATGCCCGCAGCCGGAAGCGGTGATCAGAATGGCATCCAACTCGTAATCGGCAAAGGCATCGATCATCTGGCGGGCCAGGGTTTCCGCCTGCTGCAGTTGCCCTTGATGGTGGGGCAAGGCCGCACAACAGCCCTGGACAGGCGGGATCACCACCTCACAGCCGTTGTGGGTCAAGACGCGAATGCTGGCCTCATTTACCTGTGGGGCAAACAGGCGCTGCACGCAGCCCAAAATGAGTCCCACCCGAAAACGGCGTTCTCCCACCGCCGGGATCCGCTCAGGGTAACGCTTGGGCAGCAGTTGCTCCACCTCCAGGGGGGGCATCAGGGATTCCATGGCCGCCAAACGCGGGGAGACCTTTTCCAGACCCTTTCGGATCCAAGCGCCGATCCCCATTTTTTGGTACAGCCAGAGAGGCCACAGCAGCGGTTGCAGCCGCTCCGGGTAAGGAAACACCGAGAAGATGAACTGGCGGTAAAGCCGATCCCAAAAACTGCGGGAGTAGTTGCGCTCAATCTGCGGGCGGGTGGCGGCAATCAGCCGGTCGTAGCGCACCCCCGAGGGGCAAGCCGTTACACAGGCCAAACAGCCCAGGCACGTGTCGAAGTGGGAAACCACTGCCGCTGAGAGAGAGATTTGGCCCTGATTGAGGGCGTCCATCTGGTAGATGCGGCCCCGAGGTGAGTCCATCTCCTTGCCGAGGACGCGATAGCTGGGGCAGGTGGTCAGGCAAAACCCACAATGCACACAGGCATCGATCAGCTTCGGATCCGGGGGATCCACCCCATCAAAACCCGGCCCTTGCGATAAACTCATTGGCTTCGACCTATCGCGCTCTCAGCTCTACATGGCCATGCAGGGAGACAATTGGCAGCTTGCCATCCTGCCTGCAGTTTTTCTGCATCTTAATCCCAGAGTGAGGGGGTTGATTACATCCCACGGCAGAGCAAAGCTGCCAGGCCTGGCCAGAGCCTCCCAAAAAGGTCAGCTCCCGCCCTTGGGAGGCGGCACCCGGAAGCCACTTGGCAGCTTCTCGCCCTGGGCAGCCGCTTCCAGCGCCGCTAGGAGGAAGGCTTCGAATTGACGCACCGCCCCTAGGTCGAAGTACAGGTGCGTTTTGGCTGCTGCTACAGCCTTGCTGGCAAAAGCGAGGCAGCGTTCTTGGTCACGAGCAAAAGCAAGGGCTGTGGGCGCATAGTCCTCGATGGAGGGGGCAATAGGCGCAATCTCGGCGATCCCCATCTGCTCGTAGGCTGCTGCCACAAAACGCCCACGGGCAAAGCGCCCAGGCCAGGTGACAATTGGTTTGCCGTAAGCCATGGACTCGTAGAGAGTGTTGCCTGAGCCGAAATGAATGGGATCCAGCAAAACATTACAGTGGGCCACCAAAGCCATGAAGCGATCAAGCGGCTGGCCCGGCAGGAAGCAGACCCGTTCGTTGAGGATAGGGGCACTCTTTGCCCAGCGCGCCCTGAGCTGCTCGCTCCAAGCCTTGGCGAAGTTCTCAATCATGACAATGTGGCCCTCGGGGTCGCCCTCAGCAATGGCTGCTAGCACCGCGTCGAAGTCAGGGTGCAGCTTAAACCAAGATTGAGGGCAGCCGTAGAGCCGGCCGTGCTCTGGCAGGCCCAGTTCTGTGCGGGAGGGAATTGACGTTGGCAAGCTGAAAAGTTGGTAGCAAAAGGGGAGGCGGGTAAAACGCACCAAGCGCTCACTGTAGTAGGCTTCTGCTCCTTCCGGTTCCACCGGCGCATCTCCCCCTAGGAAGTAATCAACTGTATCGATGCCGGTGGTATCCGGATGGCCGTAACTAACCATCTGCACAGGCGCAAGCCGCGCATAGGCCAGAAAGTAGGTGGATGGCCACATGCCAATGTCGGGGTAGAAGAGAGCATCGAGTTCAAGGGCTGCAACTTGTGCTTGCCACTGGGGAAGTCGACCGCTGAGGGTCACCGTTCGGTCGCAAGCAGCTTCCAACCTAGCTCGCAGTTGGTCACGCTTGGCTTGTGGTGGGTAGATGAGGATGACCTCAAAGCGGGAACGGTCAAGCTGAACCAGAAGGCCCTGGTAGAGCTTGCCGATGGTGTGGTTGACAAGCACCTGGGAGCAAAAGCCAACCCGGATGCGCCGACCTGTAGGGAACTGCCAGCGGGCAACATGCGGCGCTTCAAAGTTCAACTGCGGCGCCTTAGCCCGAAAGAGCCGACAGAGACCTTCCATGAGCGCTCGGTCGTCGGCGTTGTGGTAGGCAAGGTAGAAGAAAAGAGAGCCGCTGAAGAAGTATTGGGTTGGGTCGGTCAAGGTTCCAGGCAGGTCCAGCAGAGCGTTAAGGCCCTCCCGATAGCGAGCTCGCCAGTGGGCAATGGCCGCTTGGGACTCGGGGATGGCTGGTAAGTGAAGCCGACCCGCAATCTGGGTGGCAAGGATCCGCTCGGCCGCATCGGAGGGCTGGGGTCTACATTGGCGGGCCGCCTGTAACACTTCCTCAGCTTCCCCATCCTTTCCTTGAGCTGCCAAAGCAAAGGCCAAAGCTAGATGGGCGTCGAAGTGGTGCGGCTTTTTCTGCAGGGCAAGGCGCGCACAGCTTTCTGCTTCTTGGAGTTGGTCAGAAAACTTGTAGACTCTTGCCTTTTCCAGGAGGCTCTCAACAAAGTGGGGACAAAGGGTTAGGGCTTTGTCAAAGTAATCCAGCGCCTTGGGAAAGTCATAGTTAACTACGGCCAATAGTCCAAGGCCGTAGAGTGCTTCTACCCGCTGTGGGTTGAACTGCAGTGCCGCTTGGTAGGCGCTTGCAGCTCGCTCCCCTTCGCCACTTCCCAACAGCGCACTTCCATAGTTGACCCAAGCGTCGGCATAGGTTGGGTTAAGCTCAATTGCCCGCAAGGCAACCGCTTGCGCTTCAGGCCATTTGCCAATCTTTTGCAACAGAGCTGAAAAATAGCTGTATATCTCGGCATCCTTGGGATAAGCCAGCAGTGCCTGCCGGAAGAGAGCTTCATTTTCCTCATAGCGCTCTTGGGCATGAAGAGATAGGGCCAGGGCAAGCAGGGCCTCGCGCTGATTGGGCTCAATGGCAAGAGCCCGCCGAGCTGCCTCTTCCGCTGCCACTGCCTCCCCCTGTTTCCAGCGCACCTGGGCAATAATGGCCCAGGCCAGGGCAAGACCTGGGTTTTTGGCAAGTAGCCGCTGGGCTTTTTCCAAAACAAGGGCTAGGTTGCCACTGTTGTAGGCAGCTGCTGCTTCCTGTAGCTCGCTGGCTTCTTCCTCGGTGGGGGGCTGCGTTGCTGGCAGAGGGTCAGGAGAGGGAGCTTCTCCCTTCAGGGTGGCGGCCGCTAGCCGCGCAGTTAGCTCGACAACAGCGGGCCCTTCCAAACCGTGGGCGCACGCTTCGGCAAGAACCCGCTCGGCCTCCCCGTATTCACCACACTCCAGCAGGGCTTCAACCAAAGCTAGCCAATATTGACCAACCGTTGGATTGGCGCTGACTGCCGTCACCAAATGGGACAGTGCCGACCGGGGCTGCCCCCGCTGACGGGCAAGTTGGCCCAGAAGGTGGTGGGCGTAGTGGTGGCGGGGGGCAACCTGCAGGATGGCCCGATAGAGCCGCTCTGCTTCTTCCAGGTGCCCCTGCTGGTGGTGGTCAATAGCTTGCTGCAGAAGGTTGCTTAGCTCCATCATCGGCCCTCTAGTTTGGGCAAGGCATAGGGATGAGCAGAATGCCAGTAGTCGACTAGTTGCCCTTGGTGCTCGATAAGCACCTGCTTTGGCTCTATCCCAAGCCTAGCCATCTCGGCAACAATGTCAGCGGCGCGCCATTGGGTTGGGATGATGACCACGTCTGGGGTCTGCGTTTTCAGCTCCTCTGGGCTGACAATTTGCTGGCCAACGCCGGCAACATAGGTGCCAACTTTGTTTGGATCGGAATCGACAACCCAGGTAAGCCAATTGGTCTTAACCCCAAAGTGGTGCATGAAGGCTGCCCCTTTCCCCGTGCCTCCCCAGAGGGCAACTCGCAGGCCACTGTTAGCCAGCTCTTGAAGCTGGGCAGCAATTTTGCGGCGAGCCTTTTGGCTGCCTTGCTCAAATTTGGCTGCTGCTTCAGCCCGGAGCCGCCAGGCTAGCGGTAGCTGCAGCTCAACGATGGCCAACACCACTTCCCCATCGTAGGCGTGCCACAAGCTCACAATTGCACCGACGCGCTGTAGCAGGGCACGCAGCGACTCAGTGCTAAACTGCTGGGGGTGTTCGTAGTAAAAATCCACCAGTCGCCCTGTGGCAAAGACCCGGTCGATACAGGGCACTTCAGCAAGCAGGCGCACAGTCTTTTTACAGCAACCTGCAGCCCATGCCAACTGCTGTAGGAAGGCTGCTGGTTGGCTAAAGTGCTCCAGGACATGACGCATCACCACCAGATCCGGCTGGAGGTGCAGCAGATCTTCAACAGGGTCAAAAAGCCGAGCCTCAAATTGAAACTCACTGGGGAAGTCGTCCGGTTGGTGAGGGTCAAATCCAATGTACCGCCCTTGCCGGCGAGCAGCTAAAGACCGCAGAAAGTGACCACAACCGCAGCCAATCTCAACCACGGTTGGGTTCTCAGGTAGGCGGGTCAGCACCTCATCGACCAGTTGCGCCAGATGCCGGTTCCACAAGACCCCGGCGTTGAACATGAGGTTCGGCTGACTGCCGTACGGGACATCCTCATAGCGGAAGGCGCGATTCCAGACATGGCCACAGGCGAGGCACTGCACAAAGTCAAGCCGATAGGGGGGCATGGCCCGTGCCTCCTCTTCAGTACGTGGCCAGCCCAATGTGGCAAGTGGCGCAGCCCCTCCGTCAAAAAAAGGGTGAGCCACTGATTCGCCACAGGCAGGACAGGGATCCGTATAAAGAGGAGTCATGCTCTACACTTACTCGAGCACAGTATAAGACATGCTCGTCGCGTAAGGGAAGCGAAAGAGACGGAGATTGCGGAGGCCCAGCATCTCGATCGTTGCCAGTGTTTCACCCGGAAACTGACGCATGTTGAGCTCATCGAACAAGATCACAGCTCCCTTTGGCATGCGTGGCACAAGCAACTCCAGCGCTAGCTTTGTCTGCAAATTGCTCCTTGAGTCGCTTCATTTTCACCCTCGCTTATCGTAAAGTCTTCCAAGCCTCTGCTGCCTCCTGGGAGAGAGTGCCGGCATAGTAGCCCTGAATCGGAAAGCAAAACGGTTGATCTTCAGCAGGCTTGCGCAGAACACAGTAAAGCAAGGCGTTTTGGCCAATCTGGTTTTTAGTGACCAGTTCGAGGATATCCTCGCGTTTCCATAGCTGTACGAACTTCAGTGGATTATACTCGACGTAGAGATAGGCCATTATCGTGTAGCTGTTTGCCTGGGCTAGATCCCAGAAAAAGGTCGGCTGCACGTTGTAAAAACCGTGATCGAGCCAGCCGGTAAATGGCAGACCGTGGATCATTAGGCCACCAGGCAGCGTGTAGTCGTGTATGGTTTTCATCACCTGGGCAATATTGAAGATGTGCTCGGCTGTGCCAAGGTTAAAAACAGCATGGTAACGCTGAGGCAACTCGATAGGGAAATTGAGATCCAGCTTGAGAGCTGCCTCCGTGCCATGAAGATCCACCGCTGTCATCGAACGTGGCTGCCAGAAGGTGCGCCAAAAGACCTTGGCGATCTCGAACAGCATTCCAGGGCGCTTAGCCTGAGTAATTTCATCAAGTTGACGGAAGAGGGCAGTACGTTCTTCCTCTTTGGCAAAGCGATAAATGTCTTGGCCAAGCTGCTCGACAGCCACGTCGCCGTACCAGTTGGCCTCGCCCAGTTCCAAACAGTCGCCTCCAAGCGGAATAGCGTTTTGTTGCCGCATTTGGCTAAATAGAACGTATTCGATGGCAGTGATAGCCATGGATCTCTCCTTGTTTAAAGGAAGTTGCAGCGGCGGCATGGCTCTACCTGCAGACGGTTGTCCACCGTCGCGCGCAGTCGGCGATAGCTTGGGCTGTTGTAGATGTCGAGGACATGCTGCTCCTGAACGTTGCCTATGGGGTAGCGTGCCTGGCCATCGGCGCAACAGTGGGCTACCACACCCGTTGCCGTGATTGATATGTCAAACCAGCGAGTGCAGGCTATGGGCGGTGCCGTGGGAGGCGACACATCGACCTGGCCAAGCCAGTTCATGCGCGGAAAAATGCTAACTTCGAACAATGGATACGTTGTCCTTACCCAGGTAATGAAATCCTCATCAGCTGCTGTGCCGTCTCCAACACGGGATAGCACAATGCGCATTGGCAAGCGTCCCTCAGCTTTTGCTTTGTGAAGTCTGTCCAGGCTTTCGCGAGTCCGTCTGTAGGGCAACTTCATCGTTGCCTCGTATTCGTCTGGGCGGTGATCGTTGAAGCTAACCTACAAGTAACCAAGATTGGGAAACTGTGTTAATCGTTCCACAATCCGCTCGTTGATGAGGGAGCCATTGGTAGTCAAGGTGATGGTAGCGTGCGGTAGCTCAGACTGAAGATATGTAAGCAAATCGAAGATCCGTGTATCCAAAAATGGCTCATTAACCTTAAAAGGACTTAATTGAAAGCGATGAAGACGCGGAATGTCTTTGAGGTCATTGACAATTTTTTCTATTAGAGAATCATCCATCTTTGCTCCCTTTCTTTCCAGTGAAGAATAGGGACAAAAGTTGCAGGCAGCGTTGCAACGTGCCATCGTTTCCAGATGGACATGAGCTGGAAAGTCAATGTATGAACTCTCCCGCATCGCCAGAGCTCTGCGCTGATAGTCCAGCAAGTTCGGCGGAATTGTGCTCATCTCACTGTCCTCCTGCAGCATGCAATTGTCTACTCATTAAAACATTGCAACAGGCTCCCCCGTGTGGGCGCTTCGCACCCCTAGCAGGAACGCTGCTGCCTGCGGTAACTCTAACCTAGAGCATGACTCTAGTCAGTAATAAGCTCAACCATACTGAAAATAATGTATAATATGTTCAGTACGGATTACTACCAGTTGATCTTTCTGTTTACTTTCGAGTCTGCCAACATGGTAGCCAAAGCAAAGCAGAAAATTGGTAGTAAGACGACACGGAAACTGCGCTTTGGGTATTCTACTCAAAGCTTTGCGGGATACCGCCATTCTGTTTGGAAACAAACAGAATGCTATCGCTGCATAGTTGAACAGTGATGTTCAGCAGTGTTCAGCGTAAATGTATCAGAACTTGTCCGAACTATTCCCTCTGGAGAGCCATGAACTGGCAACACCTCTTCACTCGCGCTTTTTGGGCGGCGACCCTCGCCAGCTTGTGCCTGCCGGGAGCGGTTCTGGCCCAGGCTAACCTGCGGGAGCTCCCCCCCGATCTGGCGGAACAGCTCACCACAGAGCAAATTTTGCAAGCCTGCGCCAACAACCAAGCAGATACTTTGCCCAGCCCTTTCCCGGATGTGGTGCCAAGCGATTGGGCCTACAAGGCAGTGCTTACCCTCTACTACTGTGGAGCCTACCGAGGGGCCATTCCACCGGAGCAATTCCGGCGCTACTTGGAGCAACAACGGGGATCCCAAACCTAGAAGGCTGGCCCTACTTCAAAGATCGGTACATCTCCTCGATGAGGTGAGCGTAGCGCTCCGCCACGGGGTTGCGCTTAATTTTCAGCGTCTGGGTCATGAGGCCATTTTCCACACTCAGGGGCTCTGGCAAGAAGCGAAAGTCAGCAACTTGCTCGTCGGGCCGATAGCCAGGGCGTTCTTGGATGCGGCGGCGCACCTCCTGCAAAATCAAGGTGCGGGTCTGGGGCTGGGCCAGCAGCTCGGCATCCTCAGCCGGGATCCCTTGCTCGGCAGCCCAGGCTTTGAGGGCATCGAGGTTGGGGTAGATGAGGGCAGCCAATTTCTTTTGGTCTTGCCCGACGATCACGATCTGACTGATGTAAGGAGACTGCAGACAAGCATCTTCCAGCGGCTGGGGCTCGATGTTCTCCCCATTGAGTAGGACAATGACATCCTTGGCTCTGCCGGTGATCACCAGTTGCCCGTCGGGGGTGAGCCAGCCCAGATCCCCGGTTTCAAACCAGCCGTCGGAGCTGAGCACCTTGGCAGTGGCTTCGGGGTTGTTGTAGTAGCCCATCATCACCTGCGGGCCACGGGCCAGGATCAACCCCTTTTGGCCGGAGGGCAGGGGCTGTCGGGTTTCAGGATCCACAATGCGAAACTCCGTCCCCGGCAGAGGGGGGCCAGCCGTACCGCGCACATTGTTGTCTGGACGCCGCGCGCACAACACCGGCGAAGTTTCGGTGAGGCCGTAGCCATTCAAGATGGAAATGCCCACCACCTCGTAGAACAGATCCAAGTAGGCAGGCAGGGATCCACCGCCGCTGATGGCATGTTGAAAATTGGGGCCCAACGCCCGTCGTACCTTGCGGTAGATCAGCACATCGGCCAATCGGTGCAGGGGCCAGAGCAGCCAATGTTGCAGGCGAGCCTGCAGGCGCACCCAGGGGCTGACTCCGTAATGCAAAATCGACTGGTTGCGAGCTATCCGTCCAGAGAGCACATACCTCTCACTCACGGCCATCAGAGCGCGGATCAGCCGCTGCATCAGGGGGCTTTTCTCTTTGAATTGCCGTTGGATCCCTTCATAAACGGTTTCCCAAATCCGCGGCACTGCCACCAGAAAATGGGGGTGCTCCTGTTGGAAATCTTGTTTGATAAAGCGAGGGCTGGTATAGACCAGCATGCAGGCACGGCTGAGGAGAAAATACTCGCAAGCCCGCTCATAAGAGTGCCAAGTGGGCAGAATGGTCAACACCTTATTCCCCGGTTGTGGCTGTACGACCACGCCCAAGTTCTCCACCTGGTGCATCAGGTTGCCGTGGCTGAGCATCACCCCCTTGGGCCGACCGGAGGTGCCGGAGGTGTAGATGATGGTGGCCAGTTGGGATCGCTCCAGCTTTGGGGGTTGGTAGGTGTGTTCCCGACCCTTTTGCAGCCATTGGGAAAAGTTCAGCACCCCTGCTTCCTGCTCATCGGAAAGCAACAGCAGCCGTTCCAGGCCCAGCTCCTGCACATCCGGCCGGATCCGCCTCAGGGTCTTCAGATCCTGAGCAATCAGGGCCGTGCTACCGGAGTGGCGCAAGATGTAGCCCAGCTCACTGGGATCCGCCACAGCGCTGCGGGGCACATTCACAGCTCCCGTGAACATCGTGGCCAGATCGGCCATCAGCCAGCGGGGGGAGTTATCGGCAAAAATGGCCACCCGATCCCCCGGGCAAATGCCCAAAGCCTGCAGGCCAGCCGCCAGGGTTTGAATGCGGCGAAACAGCTCTCCATAAGACATCTCGAAAACTGGCTGCGCGTGGGGATCCCGTAGGGCAACCTGACCGGCAAACTCTTCCGCCAGCACTTGCCAAACGTTCAGCAGCGTCGTCTCAGGGGCAGTGGGAGTAGCAGAAGCGGCAGCAGTTGTCATAGATCTGTACCGTAAATTACGTTTACAGTCTATTAAACCCAGCCTCTCTCCCCAGGTGTCGCTAGGACAGTTCCCAGCCTGTCACCCCATTCACCATCTTCCCCTTGCGGGGAAAAGGTAGGGATCAACACTATAAAATCTTGCGCTGGCAGAACCAGGGTGGTGATTGCTCGCCCCGGCAGATTCCGCACAAAACTTTACAATTTTGATCAAACCGGATCCCATATCTCCCATGGGGATCCCGGCTGCGAGCCTCACCTGAGGTTCAAATGAGGTTCAAGAAGGTCAAACAGGGTCAGGACAGAGGCTCTTGGGGATTCTGTTTGATTTTCTCATCTTCCAGTTTGGCAACAATCTCTTCATCAAGTGGTGAAGTCTTACCGAAAGTAAGTCAGGATTGGAATAGGACTCTACGGGCATTTTCCCCCTCACTCCTGCCTCCCCATTCAATGCTAGAAATTGGGTTAACTCGTAATATGCAGCAATCATCTCCGGCCTTTCTTGCAAGGGGGGAGAAGAGAGGCTGGAATCCTCAACCCCATAAAGTGAACAGCTTCAGTGCTATTGAGCAATGACCTCACAGCCCAGCAGTTGTAGCGGAGAAAAATCTGAGCGGCTCATCGTTTCTGGAGGTTGTGTATCGGTGATCAACCCATTCTCATCCTTCCGGTGGAGACATTCTTCTCGCTCTCCAGCTGGGATCCCAGAAGTTGAACCTCAGCCCCCAGACGCTTCCGATCCTTTTGCTTCCCAACGGGAGCAGATGGTCAAGAAACAGCTCATCAAACGAGGGATCCGAGATCCACGGGTACTGGAAGCCATGGGAAAAGTGCCGCGTCACCTTTTTGTCCCCTCTGATCTGCGGGATCGGGCCTACAGGGATTGCCCTCTGCCCATCGGCTATGGCCAGACCATTTCTCAGCCCTATATTGTTGCTTTTATGACAGAAGCTGCTCGCCTCACGCCTGAATCGGTGGTGTTGGAAATCGGCACCGGCTCCGGCTATCAGGCGGCTGTTTTGGCAGAGCTGGCCCGGCAAGTGTATAGCCTGGAGCGTCTGTCCCCATTGGCTGCTCAAGCTCAACAAACCCTCGCTGCCCTGGGCTATCGCAACGTGGAAGTGCGTCAGGGAGATGGCTACCAAGGTTGGCCGGAGCATGCTCCCTACGATGCCATCGTGGTGACGGCAGCGCCCCCAACTGTGCCCATGGTGCTGCTAGATCAACTGGCGGTGGGGGGCACCTTGGTGGTGCCGGTGGGAGAAAGCCCTTCGGACTCCGGTGCCCAGGGATCCCAGTCCTTGCTGATCCTCTGCAAAACAGCCCAAGGATGGGTTCAAAAAGGGGCTTTTCCGGTGCAGTTTGTGCCCATGGTCTAGGGTTTTGCCCCCTCTACTCCTGCCAAAAGGTGGGCGCGAATTTGCAAAGCCAATTGGGGACGGTCGGTAATCAACCCTTGAACAACGGGATTTTGTCCTACTGAGCCGGCAAATGGCTGCAAGCACAACTTCATCACTTCAGGATCGTTCACCGTCCAAACGTACAGAGGGATCCCGGCCTGTTCAGCTTCAGCCAAGAACTGCAAGTTCACCCAACTGTAGTGGGGGGCCAGAAAATCCGCTCCCAACTCCCGGCAACGGGTAAGTAAAGATCCCTTGGCTTGCTCCTCAGCCTTTGCCTCGATCAACAGGCCAACCTTGGGTTGCGGGGACAAAAGCGTTTTAACCCGCTGCACCACCTGAGGCAAAAAAGAGGTGATCACAAATTCTTCGGGGGTCAAAATATCGCTAACGAGGGCAAGGACTTGTTCCTCATAGCCTGCTTCTTTGAGTTCGATATCGAGGGTGATCTTGCCCTTGATATGTGACAGGGTCTCTTCAAGAGTGGGAATCGTGGGTTTGCGGGCCCGAATCTCGGCCCAAGTTAATGCGGCCAAAGGCTGTCCATCCAAATCGGCATCGTGAACAACCAGTGGGATCCCATCTCGGCTACAGCGCACATCCAGCTCAATTTGCTCGGCCCCCACTTCAACAGCAGCAGCAAAAGCGGCCAACGTGTTTTCCTCGGCGTGGGTGTGCTCCCCACGGTGGGCGACAATCTGGGTGTAGGGGAGCATGTCAGCACCTGTAAACTACCCGACACCAACCGCTAGGCGGTACGGAGCGGGCTTTTAGTAGCCCTGCAGTTAGCAAGCCAACCACGAGCCTCTGGGGTGGTTTACTGCACCCCCAATCGACCGTTACCAGTGCCCTAAACAACCGTTTCTGGTGTCCGCAGTATTATTATAGCATTCCTCCCGACACCGAACCTACGGGTACAGTGCGGGGCTCCTGCAATTTCTAGCTGAAGCGGGGTTGAGTGCCAGGTTGCGCAGCTCTATTATGATTGGCTCTCGGTGGTTCAGAAAGGGATCCCAGCAGGCGACACTCCCCCAGCGGAAGCGATAAGCTAGGAGAGTCAATTAGGTCTCTGAAGCTATGGACGCCGCCGAAATTGCCGCCTTGAAAGAGCGCATCAAGCTAATCCGCGAACGCCGGCCAGCGGTAGCCAAGCTGTTGGAAAAGCCAGACTTGGGCAGCTTGCGCGTGGATGTCAACCAAGCGCTGGAGGAGATCGACGAGTTGCTCCACGAGTTTGAGCAGACTTTTGGCCCGGAAAGCTAGAGGGCTAGTTCCTGATAAGCTGCTGCAACTGGGCCAGAACCTCAGCGCTGTGGCGGCTGGGGTTCACGATTGGGTCGATTTCTCGCAAAATCCCCTCCGGGTCGATCAAGAACGTATTGCGCAGGGCAACATCGCCCATCCAGGATCCGTAGGCTCGACTGACCGTGCCGTCGGGATCCGACAGCAAAGGAAACTGTAGCCCCTCTGCCGAGCAAAAGCGCCTGTGAGAGTCCACCGAGTCAGCGCTCACGCCCACAACCTGTGCCCCCATGGCCCGGAACTTGGGCAAATCTTGCTGAAAGCGGCGGGCCTCAATCGTACAGCCGGAAGTGAAGTCGCGGGGGTAAAAATACAACACCACCCACTCCCCCCGAAAATCCGCCAGCCGCCGTATTTGCCCGGATTGATCCGGCAATGCGAACTCCGGTGCCGGAGAACCTATTGGCGGGAGAGGAGTAGTTCCCCACTGGGCCCAGGCAGGCTGAGTCATCCCAAAGCCCACAAGCAGGCCCACAACCAATCCCATGAAAACCCTGCCCAATTCCCTCACTGCCCCTCCGAGACCTCTCTAGAACCCATCTCTAGTTTACATAACTTTATATGAGTCCAGGAACTCGCCTCACTGCGCAGAAGCAAGCCAGCGGGGTGGGAAGCATCTCCACTCTGCCAGCTCAATGTTGCCGCTTTGCCAATTCCTTTGCCAATTCAAGGTAACCACTTGCAGAGCAAAAGCTGCGGAGGGATCCCCAACCATCGCCAGAGTTGAGAGGTGCGTTCGATGGGGGTATAGCGCAGTTGAGCGTACAGTTGCCGCGCGGGGAGATTGTCTTCCAACACGTGCAGATGCAAACAGCGGTAGCCCCACCCTTTCGCCACCCCTTCAGCACTGAGCAAAAGCAGACGAGCAATTCCTCGCCGCCGCCAGCCGGGCAGCACCGCCAAGTTGGAGAGGTAGGGATACTTCCCGTAGGCTGTGACCCGCAAAGAGATCTCGGCAGTGCCCACCACTTCGGATCCCACCGCAGCTGCCAGACAGCAGTAGTGGGGATCCCTTGCGGCCAGCCTGAGGCGCAACTCTTCGCGAATGCCCAGCTTGCGAATTGGGTAGATCCAGCGTTGCAGGCCTGAGGGGGGATGAAAAACCTGGGCTAGAACTTCGGCCAAGGGATCCAGATCATTCGATGTAGCTGGGTAAACTACGGGGGAAGGCAACACAGGTTGAGATAGGGCAACCGCAAGCATTCTCCTTATTTTCCCAAACAACTTGCAAACAACAAAACAATAAGTGGTGACCCCCACGGGGAGCCACCACTGAACCGGTAGAACTTGGCCACAGGGAGGAAAACCACCCCTGCCGACGCGGACTAACCGCATCCAAGACTTAACTAAGACTTATTCAGTTGTCTTAACTTGTTTCCAATTTCTAGGCCAGCGCCAGTGGCCGCTCCGACACCAGAATCCGACTCTGAGGTTTACGATGAGATCTCCAGATCGCTAAAACGGCAGGCTGAGCCGTTGATGCGATAGATATCATCCGTGATGGGCTGGTAACCCACTTCCACCAGATCGGACTTGGCAGGAGCAAATATGCGGATAATTGCTCTAGCAATCTTTGAGAGAAAGGTAAACATAGCAACCTCCTGAAAGTGAGAGTGAAACTATGAACTGAGAGAACCTCGAATTGCTAAAGCCCGCAGTCCTTGTCCCACTGAGCGCTGGTTCCGACTCGCAGAGCTTGCAGGTTGAGAGCACCTGAACCTGATCACCGATTTTCCCACCCTGACTCGCTCATGAATGGAGACTCAAAATAGCCGGCTGAGCTTGTTGATCTGGCAAAACCACTTTTATTTGAGAATTATTTGAGGAACACCTAGAGCGCTCTCTCACTTTCCCAGTGGCTTGTGCAGCAAGCCCAACTGCTATCTGCTTAACTCCCTTGTTCTGCTTTGAGGAAAACCTGTCGTAGGTACCAGGTGCTCTGCTGAGCGAGACAACCACTTCTCAGGAGAGTCTGCCGAAGCAACGGATCGGAAGCTTGGATCAAAGCGTTGACCGACAGAGAATTTTGGACTTGAATTTTGGATTTGATTCAATCGAGAAGCGGTGCCTCGCGTTTGGGATGGGGATGAGATATTATCCTCCTCGCCTGAATCACCACATCCATAATCTAACCTATAGCCGATCTCTCCACCAAGGGCGGCAACCATTCTTAACAGGCTGGATCATTCCTTTAACTTGGTCTTTTCATCTCTTTTTGGTTCAGGTCAATGAGGGATCCCAGCATTCTGGATTCGGATTCCTCAGCCTCTTTCCGTCACAGGACACCTGATTTTTTGGGGAAACAAGCTGGCTCGGCGCGAGCCTTGAGCTAAACAGAAATAAACGCAAAAAAACAACGACCAACCCCTGCTTCGGGCTTAATCGCCGGAAGGAACTCATTCCCTATCCTAGAAAACTCATTCCAGCTGTAGCTCGTTTTCCAGGTTAAGAGAATCTTGATTTCGGGGCCGAGAACGCAGGATCAGCAGGGAAAAGTAGGGGGGCCGGTAGTCGGCCAGTCCTTCCAGGGTGGGGAAGAGGGTTTGCTGAGGCCAGCCGGCCCAGACCACCAAGCTGGCCTGTTGCAGCCAACCTCTTTCGGCCAGCCACTGCCAAACCTGAGGGTAGACAGAGGCCACTTTCATGAGGACGACTACCTCAGCCCAGGCACAAGCCTGCTCCAGTTCCGAGAGGGCAAACAGAGCCGGTAAAATCGCCAATTTCTCGGAGCCGAGCACCAAGGGGGATCCCAGGGCAGCAGCAGCGGCTAAGGGAGAGCACACCCCCGGTATGGCCTGGATGGGCAAGGCGGGGATCCGCTGCCGCAGGGCTTGGGCCACGTAGGCAAAGGTGCTGTAGAGGCCCACGTCTCCCTCACAGATGAAGGCGACATCTTCTCCCCTTTCTAGGAGTGGGGCCAGTTGCTGGGCAGCCGCTTGCCAGGCAGCTTGCAGGACTTCCGACCGGGTGACAAAGGGCAGGCGAAGCGGCAAGAGGGTTTGTTCCGGTCGCAGCCAAGGGCGCACAATCTGATAGGCCAGGCCCGGCTGGCCGGCGGCATTTTGGGGACAGGCCACCCAGTTGACCGTGCTGAGGATGCGGGCTGCTTTGACCGTGATCCAGTCGGGATCCCCTGCTCCAGCACTGATCCCCCAAAAGGTTCCCAGACCCATACTTATTACGTATCAGGCGGTCTCTGTACTGCCCGTACTTCCTTCCTTCAGGCGATCCAAGGCTTCCTGCAAGGAGTTGCGCAAAGATAGGAACTTCTCCAGGCGCACCAGTTTCACCGTTTGGGTAATGCGGGGGTTGCTCACCACCTGAAAGATACCTGCGCGGCCCTGCACCAGCTTGGCCAATTGCACCAGGGCGCCGACGCCAGAGCTGTCGATGAAGTCGATCCCTGTCAAATCCAGGATCAGGTTAGGGGATCCCTCTTCCAGGTATTTGGTGACCACCTTAACAAAGACCGGCTCGGAAAAGGCATCCAGAAGGCCAGTCAGGTGAAAGACCTGGCAGTTTTCCAGCGCCTCGCGGCTGCCGCGCAAGCTGACCGTCAGAGATAGGGGTTCCGGAATGGCTCTTCTCCTTTCAACCATCTCGACAGAAGGGAACACCTGAGAGAGGCCCCAGGGTGGGTTCAATCTCGGGTGTGGAGATAGCTTAGCATCCCCGTTCTCCGCGGGAGACGGTATTTTTCCGCGGGGTCTTCGGGGGAATTACGCCTGGGAGCAGGGATCTCTTCTTTCTGTTCCCTCGTGGCAAGCCAGGAGTCCTTGGGTAGGATGGGGGCAACTGTGCCGGCAAGGTCGGCCCGCAGTGCACGAATGGCTTTTGGGAGCCTGTCAGGTTTTTAAGGGGTAGGCGGTTGGGAGAGGATCACCGAGATCCAAAGATGCAGCAGCAACGATTCAACCTTTCCCCCATCACTCTAGCTGGGGTGGGTTTGGGCTTGACGGCTGCCGCCTTTGGTGCCGCCTGGGGAACAGGGATCTACCTTCAAGATCACGTGCTGCCGCAGGTGGAAGCAACCCTCTCGCAAGCGATGCGCCGGCGCGTGGAATTGGGGGAGGTGAGGTTTCTGGCCCCCTGGCAGGTGAGCTTGGGAGAAAGCCGCGTTGAACATCTGGCCAGTATCGGCTCCATCGACCTCAGCCCTGATTTCTGGACTTGGCTGCAGACGGGTCAGTGGGTGCTGAATGTTACCCTAAACCAGCCGCAACTGCTGCTGATGGAAACGCTGGATCGCGGCTGGGCGGATGTGCAGTTTCAACTGCCCGAAGGGGAGGGATCCCTGCCCTTGCATGGGCTGAACATCCGTTTGCGCCAGGGATCCCTGACGGCCATCCCTTTGGTGGGGGAGCGACGCCAGTTTGATCGGCTGCAGGGCCAGGTGCAGGTGTGGCTGACTCACAATGCCCCGCCAGGAGAGGAGGATCTTTTCGGGGGGCGGGCCAGTTTCCAGGCGACGGCACGGTTGCTCCCTCGGGAGGGGGAGGGGGGGTACCCCCTGCAGCTCAGGGGGGTGGCGGATTTTGCCCAGGCTTCCGGTTCGGTGACGCTTTCTGCAGCTCGTCTGCCTTTGGATCTCTTGCCCAGTGTGGTGCCGGCGGCCCCTTTTGCGGAGGTGCAGGGGGAAACTGGCTTGGATCTCCAGGTGCTCTGGCGGCGGGATCAACCGCTGGAGTTGACGGGGCAGGCCCAGGTTCAACAGGCTCGGCTGGATCTGGAGAGGTTGCCCCATCCTTTTGAAGAGGTGAAGGGCTCCGTTCGCTTTACCTTGCAGGGGTTGGAGCTGGAGGGGGTGAGCGGTCGCTTTGGTCAGCTTTCCTTTGCCGAGCTAAAAGGCCCGGTGGTCTGGGAGCAAGGACAGGGGTTTGGTTTGCAGGCGGAAGTAGCGCCGGCCCGCCTGCAGCAGATCCAAGAGACGTTTGCCTTTGGCCTGCCGGTGGCGGTGGAGGGGGTGGTAGGGGGATCCGTAGCGGTCACCGGAGCCTTGGATCAGCCGCAGATCCGGGGACAGTTGCGGGGGCTTTCGCCGGGGCAGGTGGATCGCCTGCCGGTGTCGGAGTATGCCTTTGGCTTCCGCTTTGCGGATCAAACCTTGGCCTTGGAAGCAATTGACCTCAAGACTGCAGGGGGTCGCATCCAAGGCTCCGGCCAGCTGCAATGGGCTGCCGGCTTGGCAGGCCAGTTCGATCTTCAAGTCAGCGGAGCCGACGTGGAGCAGGTGCTGGCCCTTTACGGCCTCAACCTGCCCCGCCGGGGCGCTCTTCCTTGGGTGGGGCCGGTTTCCGCTCAAGTGCAGGTGGCGCTGACGGGATCCCAACCGCGGGCGGAGGCCACCTGGGCAACCCAAGGGGGAGAGATCGCCGGAAGAGGGCAGCTCCAGCTCTTGCCAGAGGCTGACGGTTGGGTGGTGGAGGTGCCTCAGGCAGTCTTGGCTGTAGAAGGAGGGCAGGCGCAGGTGGCGGGGCGGTGGGCAGGAGGGCAAGTGCAAGCCCAGGTGAGCCCCCAGAATGTGCCGCTGGCTTTCTTTAACCCCCAATGGACGGGATCCCTCTCTGGCGAGCTGACGGCGCAGCTGGACAGGGCGGCGGCAGCAGAAGTGGGCTTCCTGGGGGCGTTGCGGGCGCAAGGGTCGCTGGCTTTGTTGCAGCCTTTGGGAGCGAGGGGACGGCAGTGGGTTGAGGGCATCCGCGGCCAGGTGACTTGGGAGGGATCCGGACTGCATATCCAGGAGGCGGAGGTGTTGGCAGGTGGCACTCGCCTGGCCAGGGTCGAAGGGCAGATCCCCTTGGATCCCCAGACGCTGCAGGTGGGATCCCTGGATCTGAGCTTTACCACCGATGGGATTGCGCTGGCAGAAGTACCCGGCCTGCCGCCGCTGGTGAAAGGAGTGCTGCAGGGATCCGGCCAGATCCGCGGACCTCTGGACACCTTGCAGGTGACTGGCAAGGCGCAGTTGCGGGGCTTGCAGGTGGGAGATGTGGCCTTTGAAGACTTGGCCGGGCCCTTTCAGGGGTCTGTTCAGGGGACGGAAGTGGATCTGCGGGGGAAGCGGGATCGACTGGCGCTGCAGTTGGATCCCCAGTTTCAGCCTTTGCAGTTTCAGGTGCAGCGGGGCGAGGCGGAAATTCGCGGCCAACGCCGGCAAGAGGAGCTCCAGGTGGCAGTGAACCAGTTGCCTCTGGCTTTGCTGGGGGGGGTGGCTGCCGGGCCGTGGGCCAGTCTGCAGGGAACCCTCGAGGGGGAGGTGGCAGTTGACCTGGCAAGCGGCGCCGCCCAAGGACGGGCTGCGGTGGCGGATCTGCAGTTGGGAGGGATCGAAGTACGGGGCTTTTCGGTGGATTTCGACTACCAGACTGCGGGCGACTCCGGCTCTCCCCGGCTGACCATTGCTCAAGCCCAACTGGATTTGTTTGAGAGCACCTACACCGCTAGCGGCACCCTGGAGCTGCCGGCGGATCCCCTCCAGGGCGGTTTGGAGTCTACTCCAGAGGTTTCCGTTCCTCAAATTAACCTAGAGATCAGCACCCGCCAGGGCCGCCTGGAAGACATCGTCTCTGCCTTTAAGTGGCGGCAGTGGCAAGACATCACCACTCGCGGCTTCCGGCGGCCCCCCTTGGGCCCTGCCTCGGCGTTAAAGACCGACCCGGTTGGTTTGCCCAACCATCCTCTCCTGGAGCAGCTGGAGTACTATGCCCAGATCTTGGCCGTCCACCTGGAGACCTTGGCCAGCCGCATGGATCCGCTGTTCGCGTCAGCGGTGCGGAGCACTTTCCCGCCGCCCACAAGTCTGCGAGGGGAATTCCAAGCCAGCGTTAGCCTGGTCGGCAGCCTCAACCGGCCTAGCGTCAGCTTTTACCTTGAGGGCCAGAATTGGCAGGCAGAGGAGTTTGGCATCGAAAGCCTTACTGCCAGGGGCAGCCTGGCTGGAGATGCAGTGGTGTTGGAGCCGCTGCGGTTGCGCAGTGGCGAACGTCAAGCCCTTTTTGTGGGCAAGCTGGGCCTAGAGGAACAGTCGGGATCCTTGCAAATCCAAGGATTGCCTCTGGCTTTGCTGGACCGCTTCCTGCCAGAGGAGCTGGAGCTGCAGGGGGATCTCAACCTGGACGTGGAGCTGGCCGGCAACCTGCGGGATCCCCATGCCCGCGGATCCCTGACAGTGGTCAACGCCCAGATCAACCAGGTGCCGCTGCGGGAGGTGGGAGGACAATTTGACTACCAGCGGGGGCAGCTGCGCCTGGACGGTGCCCTGCTGGCCAATGGTGACGAACCCATTCGCCTCTTTGGCCTAGTGCCCTACACCCTGCCCTTTGCCGAGGTGCGGGCCGAATCCGACCAGATCGACCTCACCCTGCAAGCCAAGCATGGCGGTCTGCGCCTGATCAACCTCTTCACCGACCAGGTGCGCTGGGAAGGCGGCCAAAGCCAACTGGAGCTGGCCATCCGCGGCACCTTGCGAGAGCCCAGCCTGCAGGGGAACTTGAGCGTCAACTCGGGGATCCTCAAGCTGGCAGCCCTGCCGGAGCCCATTACCGACCTCACAGGCCAGATCGCCTTTAACCTCAATCAGCTGCAAGTCCAGGAGCTGCGGGGACAGTTGGGGGGTGGATCCCTTTTGGCTGAAGGCTTTTTGCCCGTCAACTCTCGCGGTGCCCTGCAGATGGACGAAACCTCGCCACCCTTAACTCTGCAACTCCAAGGGATCCAGCTCAACCTGCCCAACCTCTACACTGGCCATCTGGACGGCGAGGTGGCTGTCAGAGGGCTGCTTCTGCAACCTTTGCTCGAGGGGCGGCTGGAGGTTTCTCAAGGGATCGTGGATGTCAGCCCCCGCCGGGCAGAACCTGAGGCCGCAACAGCTGCCGCCGGCTCGACTTCGCCGGATCCCTTCTGGCAGCCGCGGCTCAACGGACTGGAGCTGGTCTTGGGGCCAGGGATCCGCGTGCAGCGTCCCAATCTGTTTGAATTCAATGCTGCCGGCACCTTGCGCCTGTTTGGCACTCCCCAGGATCTGCGCCCAGCGGGCACCATTGCCCTAGAGCGAGGCCGCGTCAACCTGCCCCTTGCCAACTTTCGCCTGGATCGCTCCCGCTCCAATACCGCCACTTTTGACCTAGACAACCCCTTCGATCCCTTCCTGAACCTGCGCTTGATGACCCAGGCCATCGAGGTCTATCGCTTTCCCCAAGAGCTCTCCCCCTTTGACACCAACCGCAACCTGCCGGGATCCCAGCAGAGCATCGAGATTTTCGCCACGGTCAACGGGCGGGCCAGCCAGCTGGCTGAGGCGGATCCCCGCAACGGGGTTCTGGCCCTTTCCAGCAGCCCCAGCCGCTCCCCCGAAGAGATCGTCGCCCTCCTGGGAGGCACAGCTCTGGCCCGCCTCAACCCCGAAGCGGGAGTGGCCGGCCTGGCCGGAACTGCCTTGCTCAACGATGTGCTGGACACGCTGCGGGACACCCTGGGCCTAGACGAGGTGCGCATTAGCCCCGTCCCCCAGGTCGATACCCGCGCTGCCAACCGCTCCTCGATAGGGCTAGCGCTGGAGGTGGCCCGCGATCTGGGGCCAGCCACTTCCATCTCGGTGCAGCGCAACCTAACGGATCCCTTTCAGCCCACCCGCTACAGCGCCCGCTACCGCCTCAACAAGCAAACCCTCACCCGCGCCAGCACCGACCTCGAGGGCAACAATGTCATTTCCATCGAGTTTGAGACCCGCTTCTAATGGGATCCGCTCCGGAGTTTGGCAGCAGGCTTTGGATGGCCAGGGATCCCTTGAAAAAAGATTTAGTGGAAAAAGCTGCCTTACAGGTAACGGCTAATGTCTTCTCCTCGCTCCGCCAAAAACGACAAGGCCCGGAAGCGCAGCCCTGCCACCTGGTCGTAGAGGGGGTTGAGCTTACACATGGGCGGAATGTGCATCACCTTATGGCCAAACAGCACCACATCTCGCTCAAAGGGGCAGCGGGCCGGGATCCACTGGCAAAGGAAATGGGCCAAGCGTGGATCGCGGATGCTAAAGTTATCCATAGCCGATTGAATGGGACGCAACGGAGCCTGCAACCAGTCGCGCAGGCGACCCGTGGACTTGAAAAGCACAGAAGTCATGGAACCAGGCAGCTCCTGAGGAGCTTTGCGAGCACGTTGCCAAGAAATCGTTGTGGAACCCATAAGCTTTCACCTCAACCTTTGAAGAAGCAGCAGCCTTTGGTCGGTTACGGCGCGCAAAATTACTAGCCATCGACAATTCTCTGTGTCGAGCTTGTATTCAGGGAAACATTAGCCATCTCTCTTCCCTCTGTTAGTCTGCCTTCTCCAACGGAAAGCTTGCTTCTGTAAACAAGAATCTCTGCTCAACGTTGTAGAGCTACATGTTTTGTCTCCAAAAGTTAACATGTAACGAAAAATACAAAAACTCCTCTGCTCTTGTCTGCTAGCCGATTCACCTGTCAGGATCCCTGAGGTTCCTCAGCTTGAACTTTGGGGCCAGATGGGTATCCATCGCTCCTATTTCTAGGATGGAACAAGCCCTTTGGGCGGAGTAGGGGGATCCCCGTAATCACACTTGCCTTGGCAGGGTTGTTTTTCTTTTGATCGAGTTTGGCTTGGGAGCGTCTCGGTTGGGAGTTACGGAGGATAACAGCCAAGGGATGCCGGCTGCTGGGCGTTCTACAATGCCAGGAGAGATTCCCAGCGGGTGCACATCCGGCGGTGGGTTGGGATCACCGATCTTGTCCTTGTCTTTTTTTATTTGATGAGAGGCTGCCCATGAAATTGGCCTATTGGATGTACGCTGGCCCTGCCCATATCGGCACGCTGCGGGTGGCCAGCTCCTTCAAAAACGTTCACAGCATCATGCACGCTCCTCTGGGAGACGACTATTTCAACGTGATGCGTTCCATGTTGGAGCGAGAGCGGGATTTTACTCCGGTAACCACCAGCGTCGTTGACCGGCAGGTGTTGGCGCGGGGATCCGACGAAAAGGTGATTCGCAACATCGTCCGCAAAGACGGCGAGGAGCAGCCGGATCTGATCGTCGTCACCCCCACCTGCACCTCTAGCATTTTGCAGGAAGATCTGCATCACTTTGTCCGGCAGGCCCAGTTGGCCAGTCGCTGCGATGTGGTGCTGGCAGATGTCAACCACTACCGGGTTAACGAATTGCAGGCAGCGGATCGCACCCTGCAGCAGATTGTGGAGTTCTATATCACCAAAGCTCGCAAAAGCGGTGAGTTAGACGGCCTGCCCCAAAAGACGGAGCGGCCTTCCTGTAACATCCTTGGCATTTCCAGCCTAGGGTTTCACAATGCCCATGATCTGCGGGAGCTGAAGGCGCTGCTGCGAGATCTGGATATCGATCTCAATCTGGTGATCCCCCAGGGAGCCAGCGTCCACGATCTCAAACACCTGGGGCGGGCTTGGTTTAATGTGGTGCCCTACCGGGAGCTGGGGCCGATGACAGCTCGCTATCTGCAGCAGGAATTCGGCATGCCTTACATTGAGATCACCCCGATGGGGGTGGTGGAAACGGCTCGCTTCATCCGCCAGATCCAGCAGATCCTAAACGAGCAAGGGATCCCTGTCGATTACGAAGCCTACATCCAGGAGCAAACGCTGCACATTTCCCAAGCGGCCTGGTTTTCCCGCTCCATCGACTGCCAAAACCTAACCGGCAAAAAAGCGGTGGTCTTCGGGGATTCCACCCACGCGGCGGCCATCACCAAAATCCTGGCCCGCGAGATGGGGATCCACGTGGTGTGGGCGGGCAGCTATTGCACCTACGATGGGGAGTGGTTCCAGGCAGAGGTGGGAGGGTATTGCGATCAGATCTTGATGACGGAGGATCACACCCGCGTGGCGGACGCCATTGCCCAGGCGGAACCTGCCGCGATTTTCGGCACCCAGATGGAGCGGCATGTGGGCAAACGGCTGCGGATCCCTTGTGGGGTCATCTCGGCCCCCATCCACGTGCAGGATTTCCCTATCGGCTACCGGCCCTTTTTGGGCTATGAGGGCGCCAACCAAATTGTGGACTTGATCTACAACTCCTTTACCCTGGGCATGGAAGATCATCTGCTGGAAATCTTCGGTGGCCACGACACCAAGGAGGTGATTCACAAGAGCCTGAGCGCCGATTCCGACCTCATCTGGACGCGGGAAGCCCAGGCGGAGCTGAACAAGGTGCCCGGCTTTGTGCGCGGCAAGGTTAAACGCAACACCGAAAAATTTGCCCGCGAACGAGGCTTGACCGAGATCAGTGTGGAGGTCATGTACGCCGCCAAAGAAGCTTTTGGAGCTTGAAGGGATCCCGTTGACAACCTTTACCCTGGGTGGGATCTTCCATCTGACGTTTGCCTATGCGTCTCCTGGTTACCGGCGGGGCGGGCTACATCGGCAGCCACACCTGCAAAGCTCTGGCGGCCTCTGGCCATCTGCCCATCACTTACGACAACTTGGTTTACGGGCACCCCTGGGCAGTTCGCTGGGGGCCGTTGGAGATTGGGGATCTCGCCGACCGCCAGCGGCTTGATCAAGTCATCCAACACTATCGCCCGGAAGGGGTGATCCACTTTGCTGCCTATGCCTATGTGGGCGAGTCGGTCAAGGATCCCGGCAAATACTACCGCAACAATGTGGCCGGATCCCTGAGTTTGTTGGAGGCCATGCGGGATCACGGGATCCCTTACATAGTGTTCTCCAGCACCTGTGCCACTTATGGGGTGCCAGAGCGGATTCCTATTCCCGAAAGTCATCCGCAACGTCCCATCAACCCCTACGGCCAGAGCAAGCTGATGGTGGAGCAGATCTTGCAAGATTTCCAGGTTGCCCACGGGATCCGATCCATTAGCCTGCGCTACTTCAATGCCGCCGGAGCCGATCCCGATGGCGAAATTGGGGAGGCCCACGACCCGGAAACCCACTTGATCCCCTTGGTGTTGGAGGTCGCCGGCGGCCAACGTCTTCACATCACGGTTTTTGGAGATGACTACGATACCCCCGATGGCACCTGTATCCGAGACTACATCCATGTCACCGACCTGGCGCAAGCCCACGTGTTGGCAATAGAAGCGCTGGCCTCTGGCCGGCCCATACAACCAGCCTACAACCTGGGCAATGGCCGAGGCTTTTCCGTCAAAGAGGTCATTGCCACCGCAGCAGCCGTGACCGGAAAGCGGATCCCGGTGCAAATGGGAGCACGTCGACCTGGGGATCCCCCGCGCTTGGTGGGCGATGCCGGTGCCATCCTTCGCGATCTCAACTGGAAACCTCTCTACACCGACTTGGCCGAGATCATTCAAACTGCCTGGCGCTGGCACCAGAAGCGACCCTACTTTGGGAAAGCCAAGCCCTCGGTGAGCTAGGAACGCCTAGCCCGGCGGGCGATAGGATAGGGAGAAACCGCCCGGCTAACAACTTCCCCGCCCCGCATGGACGACAAGATCACACCCGATACCCTCGCGGTTGTCATGACCACGGTGGGATCCGAAGCCGAGGCCCATCGCTTGGCTCATACCTTGGTGGCCGAACGTTATGTGGCCTGTGCCCAGGTCTTGCCCGGGATCACGTCCTACTATCGTTGGCAGGGATCCCTGCAGACCGATGCCGAGTTCCTCATCCTGCTCAAATTGCCCGCAACTGCCTACCCCCGCCTGGAACAACGGCTGCGAGAGCTGCACCCCTACGCTGAGCCCGAGATCCTGGCTCTGGCAGCCACTCAAGTGAGCACAACCTATTTGGCTTGGGCCCGAGACCAGGTAGGGTGAGGAATAGCACGAGGTTGGCCATGATCGCCCTCTACCCCGGCAGCTTTGACCCCATTACCCTTGGGCATCTCGATGTTATCGAGCGAGCCAGTCGTCTCTTTTCTAAGGTGATTGTCGCCGTCTTGAAAAACCCCAACAAAACCCCTCTGTTCAGCCCCGAGCAGCGGCAGGCCCAGATTAGCCTGTCCACAGCCCATCTCAAAAATGTTGAAGTTGATACGTTTTCAGGTCTGACGGTGGCCTACGCCCGCCAACGGGGGGCAAAGGTGATCGTGCGCGGCTTGCGAGTTTTGTCGGACTTCGATGTGGAGCTGCAAATGGCCCACACCAACAAGCTGCTGGCTCCCGAACTGGAAACTTTGTTCCTTGCCACCGCCAGCGAGCACAGTTTTGTCAGCAGCAGCCTGGTGAAGGAGGTCGCCAAGCTGGGCGGCCCCATCGATCATCTGGTGCCCGCTCCGGTGATTCGAGATTTGCGGGAGCGCTTTCCCTTGGCCTGAGGGCTCAGGGATCCCCTCTCCTTCCCCAATCAAAATTCAAAGGGCTGCATCCCTGCCGTCACCGGATCAAACCCCACCGGGAAGCAGGTGCTGTGATTGTAGAGGGATCCCCTCAAATTGGCCCCTTCCAAGCAGGCTCCCTCAAGGTCGGCATAGCGCAGGTCGGCACAGCGCAGGTCGGCCTTTGCCAGATTGCTGCCCCGCAGGTTGGCGTAGCGCAGGTTAGCCCCATGCAAATCGGATCCCTCGAGATTGGCCCCTCGCAGATCGGCCCCCCTCAAGAAGGCATACTCCAAGCAGGACTGGGGAAAATGGCGCTCTCCCTGCCGGTAGCGGCTGAGCAACTCTGAGGCCCCTTGTAGAGCACACTGGGCAATGGTTTGAGTCATGGTACTGCTCCCAAATCAGACTGGATGCCTTATCTCTATCCTCATCCCTATCATCGGGTTGACCGGGTTTTGATCATCCCTGCTTAACAAATGATTTCAGTTTTTGAGTGGATTGTTGCCCCCAAGTTTTTTTTGGAAAGATCTATCCTCAGAGATATCGAAGGCTTTCCCAATCGGCAGCTTGTGCGGCAATGTTTCTTAATTCTTTTTGTGAAGGATGCTTAACGGCTGGGCTTGATCGCCAACTCCAAGCCCCACCGGGAGCGCAAGCTGACCTGATCTTGCTGGGTTGTATGGATCCCTCAATTTCTTCTTTTTCCAAAAACGACACGTAGGCAGAGACGATCTTCCAGCCGATATCGGGGAACCTGTACCCCATCTGGCTTTGGCGGCCCAAGCGAGGGATCCCGTTCACCGGACGGCGAAACTCTAGGGTGACCGAGCCGCAATCCGCCCCAAAGGTGACTACCTGCAAACGCAGCATCTCGCGGGCCAAATTCGTGGGAGGACGCCGTTGGCGAAAAGCCTTGATCTCGTCTCCCCCGTAGAGATTTTCCCCCACACCAAAGCGCACCACCTGGGGGCTATCCCAAAACAGGCGGTTCAGGGTGGGCACATCATTGCTCGTCAGGGCAGCTTCGTACTGATGGTAGAGCATGCCTCTAACCCCCAAAACCCTGAACTTTGCTGAATTTACTGAGCTTTAGGCGGTTTGGCAAAAGTCATTGAGAGGGATATAGTAGACCAAGTTTCCCCCTGATCCTTGAGTCCACCGCAACGGTTGCCGGGAAGTGAAGGGGGAAAGCGCTCGGGGGGTATTCCTCAGGGCTTTGCGGGATACCGCCTTCCTGTTTGGACTCCGTCCCGCTGACGCGAACAGAGATAGGCAGGATGCGATCGCTTCTTTCCTGAACCATGTTCAGGAGAGTTCAGCGTGAATGTATCAGTTCGGTTAGCTCTGCCACCACCTCGGGGCGATTCACCACACTCATGGGCCGGGCTCTCGTGCAATCGAAATGGGACCCTATCGGCTCCAGGAGCAGCAGGAGGTTCTGGAAGAACAGCGGGATCCCCCACCTTGCTCTGTCAGACAGCAGACAGCGGCAAGACATCTCCGGGTAGTCGGATCCAAGTCTAGGGGCTGAGAACGGCTTGCAAAGACCGCACATCGCAGTAGTACACCTGATGGCGGTGGGCATACCCCTTCAGCTCCACAGCCTGATGGGAGAAGCAGGCGGCTGCCTGCCCCAGCTGTTTGGCCAAGCAGGTATAGGTGTCCTGGCTGATCGCCAGGTCGGCGTTGAGGGTGCGGGTAGCGCTCTCGATGCGAAAGGCCAAATTCACCGTATCTCCCAGAGCCGTATATTCTTGGCGGGTGTTGTTGCCCACCTGGCGCACGATTGCCGAGCCTGTGTTGACCCCTGCCCCCAGACGAATGGGAGAAGGCAGCGGAAACTCACCGTTCAGCTGCTCGGTCATTTGAAACAGCTTCGCTATGGCCTGCAAAACCGACTTCACATCGAGGTGAATTCCCGGCACTTCCGTGCCCAGAGAAGCAGTGTTGGCTTGGGGCACATGGAACCAAACGGCCATAATCGCATCGCCAATGTATTTATCGACAGTGCCCCCGTACTGCTGAATGATATCCCCACCCCGCCGGAACCAATCGCCCATCACCTGGGAAAGCAGGCGCTCGTCCAGTTGTTGAGTCAGTTGTCCGTAACCTCGCACATCCACCACCGCCACCGAGATCAGCCAGCGGGTTTGTAAAACCAGGGTGTCCGAAGGTTTGGCCGCGGGGCTGGGTTCTGAGCTGGCCAGGGATCCGCTGTGGAACTCCAGCTGGGATTGTCCAAGGGTGAGGTGATCCCCATCCTGCAGCAGGGTGGGAATGCTGACGCGGCGATTGTTGACAAACGAGCCGTTGCGGCTGCCCAGATCGATGAGATAGATGCTGTTGTTGTCGAGGTATTGCAGCAGGGCATGTTGGCGGGAAACGCTGGGATCGCTCAAGACGATGGCGTTGTCCTCATCACGGCCTAGGGTCCAAGCGGTCGCTCCCGAGAGAACGTGTTTTCTTTGGCTGCCATCCGGCTCTTTTAAGACTACATAGGGTGCGGCAGTGGCGGCAGATTCGCTCGTGACGCTCATGATGGGATAAGTTGTAGACGCGACCACACTTCAATAAATACGATACCCCGCTTGCCTTCGGTTGATGGGGGGTATCCGGGCTCGATTTCTGAGCCGCCTCTGCTGGGAGATGGAGGTCTGAGGATGGGCTTGGCGGGGGGCCGACCCGACCGGTATCATTTTGTGTAGATACGTTAAGGCGTATGCTGGATCCCTTCCATCCCATTCCCGCTGAGCAACAGCCGCTCCGGCAATATGCAGAGCTGAGGGAAGCCTTTCCTTTTTCCTGGCCTGCTTTGGGGTGGATCCCTTACTTAAAACGAATCTTTGGGGTTTGGGGAGCTGTTGTGCTGGCGGTTTCCCCGCTGGTTTGGAGCAGCTTTGCCGGAGATTGGGGCCACTTTGTCTCTGGGTCGGTGCTGGGGGCCAATGTCTTGCTCGGCCTGGTGTTGCTCCATCTCTACTTGGGATGGGCTTATGTGCGGCGGCGCTTGGTACAAGCCCAGATTCCCTATGAAGAAAGTGGCTGGTACGATGGGGCGATGTATGCCAAGTCAGAAGAGGAGCTGGCTCAGCATCGGCTGATTGTCAGGTATCAGATTGATCCTGTGTTGCAGCGCCTGCGACGGAGCTTGTGGGGCGTAGTGGGCTTGAGTGGGTTGGTGGCCCTGCTGTGGCCTCTGGGGTAGGCAGTTGGTTGGCTGTTTTTAGGATCCCGAACAGTGCACATCACTTCTGATCTGGCTCAAACCTTGCGACCCACCGCTGTGGCCATCGGGAACTTCGATGGCTTGCATCTGGGCCATCAGAAGGTGCTGCAGCCGATTCGAGATTCTCTTCAGGGGGTACGTACTGTCCTCACCTTTCATCCCCATCCCCAGGAAGTCTTGACGAGGCGGCCTCAGCTGTTGCTCACTCCCCCTGCCGAAAAGCTGGATCTGTTGGCGCAAATGGGCTTTGAGCAGGTGGTACTGCTCCCCTTCACCCCTGCATTTGCCTGCCAGCCCCCCCAAGAGTTTATCCAAACGGTACTTGAACAGGGCCTGCGCGTTCGCCATCTCAGCGTCGGTTGGGATTTTTGCTTTGGTCACCGTCGCTCCGGCAACGCCCAAACGCTCCAGGCTTGGGGATCCGAGCGCTGCATTCCGGTGGAGGTAATCCCGGAGACGAAACTCAACGGGGAACGGGTGAGCAGCTCTCGCATTCGAGCTGCCTTGGCGACTGGGGAGGTGTCCACCGCCGAAGCGCTCTTGGGTCGTCCTTACCGGCTAACGGGAGAAGTGGTGCAAGGGGATCAGCGGGGCCGACAACTGGGCTTTCCCACCGCCAACCTCCGCTTGCCTCCGGAGAAGTTTTTGCCCCGCGATGGGGTGTACAGCGTTTGGGTGGATGTGCCTGCTGCTGCGGCAGCTCTACCTGGGGTGATGAACATTGGCCATCGGCCCACCTTTGCCGGTTTACAGCACACCGTCGAGGTGCATCTATTGGATTGGACAGGAGATCTCTACAGGCAAGAGGTGCGGGTGGCGCTACGGGGCTTTATCCGCCCAGAGCGGAGATTTCCCACGGTGGCAGATTTGATTCAGCAAATTCAGCAAGATTGCCAAACAGCCCGCCAGCAATTGGGTTTGGCTGAGCAAGTGGGTATGGTGTAGGGGGATCTATGCCGAAGAGAGCTCGCAAGCGCCAAGGCTCACCCAGGCGCTGGTGCCATCTCGCCAGTATTCTTTTTTCCAGATGGGGGCGTTGTGCTTGAGGGTGTCGATGGCAAATTGGCAGGCAGCAAACCCTTCGGCCCGATGAGGGGTGCCCACCGCCACCAAGACGCTGATCTCGCCAATGCGCAGCTTGCCGATGCGGTGGTGGATGACCACACTGTTGGCATCTGGCCAGCGCTGCTGAATTTGTCGGGCAATATCGGCGAAGACCTTCAGGGCCATGGGCTCATAGGCTTGGTATTCCAGGTAATCGACAGGGCGGCCATTGGTGTTGTCTCGAACGGTACCGCTCATCACCACCACGGCCCCATTGCCCGGATGGTAGGCCTCTTGGTGGACACGGTCGATGGACAGGGGAGCCAGGGTAATCTGGAAGGAAGTCTTCAGGACGGTCAGGAGCATGACTCTAGTCAATAATAAGCTCAACTATACTGAAAATAATGTATAATATGTTCAGTACGGATTACTACCAGTTGATCTTTCTGTTTACTTTCGAGTCTGCCAACATGGTAGCCAAAGCAAAGCAGAAAATTGGTAGTAAGACGACACGGAAACTGCGCTTTGGGTATTCTACTCAAAGCTTTGCGGGATACCGCCATTCTGTTTGGACTCCGTCCCGCTAACGCGAATGGAAACAAACAGAATGCTATCGCTGCATAGTTGAACAGTGATGTTCAGCAGTGTTCAGCGTAAATGTATCAGATTCATGATGGCCCAATAAGGGATCCCCACAGCAATGCTATCGCTTCTGACCATTCCACCGTAGCTCCGTAGGTATCGCCCGTGTGTCCTCCCAACTGGCGGTAGATCCAGTAGCCCACGGCCCAAGCCCCCAGGGCGGATCCCAGCGTCCAGAGCAGCAAAGGGGGCCAAGCCAAGATCCCAGCCCAGCCCAACCCCCCGGTGATGGCCAGCACAAGCAGAGTGCCCGGCCACAGGGATCCCGGCAGGGAAGTGGAGTCTTTGAGGAAGCGGGCGGATCCCTGCTCTCGCAGATAGGGGTACAGGGCAATGGCGAGCAACTGGCCCCAACGCCCCCAGGCGGGCACCAGCAGCAAGAGGGGCCAAGCTCGAACGCTGCTCAGGGCAGCAAATTTCAGCAGCAGCAGCAGCACCAAGGCCAGTACCCCATAGGCCCCGGTGTGGCTATCGCTCATCACCTGCAGACGGCGACGGGATCCCTGCAAGTCAGATTTTTGCCCATCCTCAGTTGACCGTTCCGGATCCCCTTTGTAAGGATTCTTGTGGACATTGATCGCCAAGCCATCGGCAGTATCGGCCACCCCGTCCAGGTGCAGCCCACCGGTCAAGAGAACCCACAGGGCCAAGAGCAAAGCGGCCCGCACCGGATTGGGGAAAATCTGCAGCAGGATCCCAGCCAGGGAGAGGATCCCGCCCAGCAACACACCTACCCCTGGCAGCCAGGCGGCAATGCCCTCAAACGGCAAGTCTCCGACCCACCCCAGAGGCAGGGCCGTGTAGAAAGTCAAGGCTGCCCAGAAGCGCCGCAATCGCTCAGTCCTTGAGTCTGTGTAAAGGGATCCGCCAATCCAGCCCTCTGGGAGAGAAAATAGGAATCCTTGCGAACGGTGCGCCCCACCACGATGGTGAGCTTGACAATGGTGAGCTTGGCCACCAAAGCTCCGATGGCGCCCACCGCGGCCAACACCAGAAAGAGGGCTGCTTTTTCAGAAAGACTGGGATCCGCGGAGTCTGGTTCGAGTTCATGCTGAAGATCCTCCATCGCGCGGGTTGGCAGTTCCAACTCAGTCTGCCTTAGGGGGCCGGGAACTCTCTTGGATCCCTTGCCCCGGCTCTCCCTGAGAGCTAGAAGGAATGGGCCCCAGAGTCACCGGATGTATTCCTTCAACACGCTGTTGCGGTTGGGGTGGCGCAACTTGCGCAGAGCCTTAGCCTCGATCTGCCGGATTCGCTCACGGGTGACATTAAAGATCTGGCCGATTTCCTCCAGAGTTTTCATGCGGCCATCATCCAAGCCGTAGCGCAACTTCAACACATCCCGTTCGCGGGCGGTGAGGGTTTCCAAAACGCTTTCCAGATCTTCTCTGAGCAAGACTTTGGCCACCCGATCCTCCGGCGTCTCCCCATCCGACTCGATAAAGTCTCCCAGCCGAGAATCCTCTTCCTTGCCGATGGGGGTTTCCAAAGAGATGGGAAGCTGGGCCGACTTGGCGATAAAGCGCAACTTCTCGATGGTGATCTCCATGCGGGTGGCGATCTCCTCTTCGGTGGGCTTGCGGCCCAATTCCTGGGAAAGCAACTTGGTTACCTTTTTGATGCGGGAGATCGTCTCGTAGAGGTGGACAGGCAGGCGAATGGTGCGGGATTGGTCGGCAATGGCGCGGGTGATGGCCTGTCGAATCCACCACGTCGCATAGGTGGAGAACTTGTAGCCCTTCTCGTGGTCGAATTTCTCGGCTGCCCGAATCAGGCCCAGGGATCCCTCCTGAATCAAATCCTGAAAAGACAGGCCCCGGTTCATGTACTTTTTGGCGATGGACACCACCAAACGCAGATTAGACTGCACCATCTTTTCTTTGGCCCGCCGCCCCCGATGCAACCGCCGCCGAAATTCCGGCAAGGACATCTTGACCTCTTCTGCCCAGAGGGTGTCCGGCACCTCTTCTGGGTCTGACCAGAGGCCCATACGCTGAAAAACGGCCTCGCGAGCGCGCTCTAGCTCCAGCAGATCGGCAATTTTTCGGGCTAGCTCGATTTCTTCATCGGCCCGCAGCAGCCGGATACGCCCAATTTCTTGCAAATAGACCCGGATAGAGTCATCGGTGTAGGGCTTTTTCTTACTGGCCGCCTTGCGCTTTGAGCGACCTTTGGCACCGGCGGCGGCAGTCTCTCCATCCTCCTCTGCTGCCTCTTCGTCGTCGTCATCCTCATCAAAAGCATCAGTGTCACCGGTATCCAGTTCGCTCTCGAGGGTATCTGTCTCCGTGTCCAACTCCAGGGTGCCAGAAGGTGGATTTTCCAGATCCGACTCGAGAAGAGCTGTTTGACCAGATTTCACCAATTCCTTTGCTTGAGCCATGCTGAGTTCCTCGTGATCCTAATCACAGACAACTAAAGGTGACTAAGGGAGCTTAGACGCCAAAGGGAGAGGAGCAAGTTGCAGCCCTGCTGCATCCCACAACGCCAGAGTGAGGGAGCCGATATCCGCAAGCCAAAGCCTGAGTTGCCCTAGGCCAGCCTGCCCGCTTCTGGATAACCGATTGCTCGGGTCAATCTGGAAGCAGATATCGCTCATGGGGCTCAACTGAACTGGCGCAAGACCCGTCATCTTGGTGGGCGGAACCTCTCAAGATGGCGAGAGGTGGATCTTTCTCTTCGCCAATCCTGCGACGGGGTGCGAGGCACTTCACTGGGGGGGCGGAACATTCAGCACCTCAACCACTCCAACCCGCGAGGAGAAGATCGCTCTACAGCAGGCGGCAAGTGACCCTGGGAGGAACACTTGCGAGCAACTGTAGCCGTTCACACCAAAACGTCTTCCCTAAATTAGCCCGACCTGGGGGAAACAGCAACGGGGCAGGCAAAGAAAATGTTAAATTCACCTCAACAATGGCCAAGATGGGATCCCTGGCCCCTCGGCCTAGTCCGAGCAAATGGCTCGATGCTAACTTAAATCAGACTCTAGGTCGATGACACCCTGCCTGACTTTGACTTCTATGACCCATCCCTTCCTGCAGCATCTCCAGGAACGTGTAATTGTCTTCGATGGGGCGATGGGATCCTCCCTCCAGGCCCAGAACCTGACCGCAGCGGATTTTGGTGGGCCGGAACTGGAGGGCTGCAATGAGATGCTGGTGCTGACCAAGCCGGAGGCGGTGGAGCGGGTACACCGCGGCTTTCTGGAAGTGGGGGCCGACGTTGTTGAGACCAATACCTTTGGGGCTACCTCCATCGTTTTGGCCGAATATGGGATCCCGGAAAAAGCCTACGAGCTGAACGTGGCGGCGGCGCGACTGGCCAAGCGGGTAGCAGCCGAGTTTGCGACGCCGGAAAAGCCCCGTTTCGTGGCCGGCTCCATCGGCCCCACCACCAAGCTGCCCACCCTGGGGCACATCAGCTTTGATGAGATGCGGGCTGCCTACGAGGAGCAGGTGCAGGGGCTAGTTGACGGTGGGGCGGATCTGCTGATCATCGAGACCTGCCAGGACATTTTGCAGACCAAGGCGGCCCTGGTGGCCGTGCAGCAGGAGTTTGCCCGACGCGGGATCCGCCTGCCGGTGGTGGTGTCCCTGACCTTTGAGGTGCAGGGGACAATGCTGGTGGGCACGGAGATCGGGGCGGCCCTGGCCATCCTGGAGCCCTATCCCGTCGATGTGCTGGGCCTCAACTGCGCCACTGGCCCCGACAAAATGGTGGAGCACATCCGCTACCTCTCTCGGCATTCCCCCTTTCCCATCTCCTGCATTCCCAACGCCGGCCTGCCGGAAAACATCGGCGGCAAAGCCCACTACAAGCTCACGCCGGAGCAGTTGCGCTTCCACCTGGAGCACTTTGTGCGGGATCTGGGGGTAGCGGTGGTGGGAGGCTGCTGTGGCACCCGTCCGGAGCACATCGCCGCCTTGGTGGAAGCCGTGCAGGGGTTGCGGCCTAAACGCCGCTCCGTCGAGCGCATTCCCGCTGCTGCCTCGATTTATGCCCCTCAGCCCTACCTGCAGGACAACTCGTTTTTAATCATCGGCGAGCGCCTCAACGCCAGCGGCTCCAAAAAGATGCGGGAGCTGCTTAATGCCGAAGACTGGGACGGCCTGGTGGCCCTAGCGCGGGAGCAGGTGCGGGAGGGAGCCCACATCCTGGACGTGAATGTGGACTACGTGGGCCGGGATGGCGTGCGGGATATGCGGGAGCTGGTCTCGCGGCTGGTTACCCAAATCCCAATTCCCCTGATGCTGGATTCTACCGATTGGCAAAAGATGGAAGCGGGCCTCAAGGTGGCGGGGGGCAAGTGCCTGCTCAACTCCACCAACTACGAAGACGGGGAAGAGCGCTTCTTCAAGGTGCTGGAGCTAGCTAAAACCTACGGCGCCGGGGTGGTCATCGGCACCATCGACGAAGAGGGCATGGCCCGCACTGCCGACAAGAAGTTCCAGATTGCCGAGCGCGCCTATCGTCAGGCGGTTGAGTACGGGATCCCGCCCTACGAGATTTTCTTTGACCCCCTGGCTTTGCCCATTTCCACCGGCATCGAGGAAGACCGGGCCAACGGGGCAGCCACCCTGGAGGCCATCCGCCGTATCCGCCAGGCTTTCCCGGAGACCCACATTCTCTTGGGCATTTCCAACATCTCCTTTGGGCTCTCGCCGGCAGCCCGCGTGGTGTTGAACTCGGTGTTTTTGCACGAGTGCCGCGAGGCCGGCCTGGATGCCGCTATCGTCAGTGCCGCCAAGATCCTGCCCCTGAACAAGATCCCCGAAGAGCAGCAGCAGGTGTGTCGGGATCTGATCTGGGATCGGCGGCAGTTTAACGCCGTTCGCGTTAGCGGGACGGAGTCCTCGGGCATTTGCACCTACGATCCCCTGGCGCGGCTGACGGAGCTGTTTGCGGGCGTTTCCGGGAAGGAACTGCGCTCTGGCGGATCTTTTGCAGATTTACCCCTGGAGGAGCGGCTGCGGCGGCACATCATTGACGGGGAGCGGATTGGCCTGGAGGAGACCCTGGCGGAGGCACTGCAGAAATATCCTCCCCTGGAGATCATCAACACCTTTTTGCTGGACGGCATGAAGGAGGTGGGGGAGCTCTTCGGCGCTGGCAAAATGCAACTGCCCTTTGTGCTGCAATCGGCAGAAACCATGAAAGCGGCGGTGAAATACCTGGAGCCCTTCATGGAAAAGGTGGGAGGGGAAGTGTGCAAAGGCACTCTTTTGATTGCCACCGTCAAGGGGGATGTCCACGATATTGGCAAAAACTTGGTGGACATCATCCTCACCAACAACGGCTACAGGGTAATTAACTTGGGCATCAAGCAGCCGGTGGAGAACATCATCGAAGCCTATGAAAAGAGCAAGGCCGACTGCATTGCCATGAGCGGCCTGTTGGTAAAATCCACCGCCTTTATGAAGGAGAACTTGGAGGTGTTTGACGAGCGGGGCATCACGGTTCCCGTCATTTTGGGAGGGGCTGCCCTTACCCGCCGCTTTGTGGAAGAAGACTGCCGCCAGACCTACAAAGGCCAGGTGATCTATGGCCGCGACGCCTTCGTCGATCTCCACTTTATGGATCGGCTGATGCAGGCCAAAGCTGCCGGACGCTGGGACGACCGGCTGGGTTTTCTGGATGACTTGGAGCAGGGATCCCCCTCTGCCAATGGCCAGAAAGAGGCTTCTTGGGTTCCAGAGGAAACGGATCCCAGCCTGCCCCCTGCGGAGACCACCGTGGGAGCTGCTCCCGCCCTCACCCTCTCCGAGTCCCAAGACACCCGCCGCTCTGAAGCCGTTGCCCTGGAGACCGAGCGACCCATCCCGCCTTTCTGGGGATCCAAACTTCTCGCCTCAGATCAGATCCCTTGGCCGGAAGTCTTCTTCTACATCGACAAGCAGGCCCTGGTGGCCGGACAATGGCAGATTCGCAAGCCCCGCGACCAGTCGGCGGAGGAGTTTGCCGAGTTTATCGCCACCCAGGTGGAGCCGGTGATCGAGCGCTGGAAAGAGCGGATCCTGGCAGAAGATCTGCTGCACCCCCAAGTGGTCTACGGCTATTTCCCGGCGCAGGCGGAAGGAAATACTCTAATCCTGTTCGACCCGGCCAGCTTCCCGGAGCTGTTTGCCCTGGAGCCCGACTCCACCACCTACTTCCAACTGCCGACGGTCGAGCGGCCCCAGCTTTCTCCCCAGGTGCGGGAATTGGCCCGCTTCACCTTCCCCCGCCAAAAGAGCGGCCACCGCTACTGTATCGCTGACTTCTTTGCCGATCGCTCCACTGGCCTAGTAGATGTCTTCCCCATGCAGGCGGTCACGGTAGGGGCAGAAGCCACCGCCTATGCCCAGCGCCTGTTTGCCGAGGGCCAGTACACCGACTACCTGTATTTCCACGGCCTGGCTGTGACCCTGGCGGAAGCCCTGGCGGAATGGTGCCATGCCCGCATCCGGCGGGAGCTGGGGTTCGGCCACGAAGATAGCCCCGACATCCGCAAGATCCTGCACCAGGGCTATCGGGGATCCCGCTACAGCTTCGGCTATCCCGCCTGCCCCAACATCGCCGACCAACGGGTTCTGCTGCAGGTGCTCCAGGCCGAGCGCATTGGCCTCACCATGGACGAAAGCGATCAATTGGATCCGGAACAGTCCACCACCGCCATCGTTGCTTACCATCCGGCAGCCCGCTACTTCAACACTTAGGCTTAGCTTGTCGGGGTGTGGGGGTAGCTAAGCCCCGCACTGTACTCGTAGAGTCAGTGTCGGGATACAGATACCCCCACATGGTGTATGATGGGAGTACTTGCACAAAACGGCTTTTGCCGGAATCTGGTGCAACTACGCGGTAGGGCATTCCGTGTCTGCTCGTGGAGGGTTCTTGCGTAGGCTCCCCGATGAAGCGAGAAGCCTACGCTGTACCCGTAGGGTCAGCAATGGGAGTATGTCACGCCCTCATCTCCAACCTCTCTCAGGGGGAGAGGGGGAACTGTCGAGAACGGCTAGCGGGATCCCAGGCGGGAGCGGCTGTTCGCGTCAGCGGTGCGGAGCACTCCGCAGGGGGAAGCCCACGACCAAGATCAAGGTAACCAGAATGATCAAGGTGGAGAGGGCATTGATTTCCGGGGTAACTCCTCGTCGCGCCGTGCTGTAGATCAAAATTGGCAAGGTCAGGCTCTCCGGCCCACTGGTAAAAAAGGAGATGACAAAATCATCTATCGAAAGGGTAAAAGCCAGCAAAGCGGCAGCTTGGATCCCTGGCATGGCCAAGGGCAAGGTGACATAGCGTAGCTTTTGCCAGGTGTTTGCATAGAGGTCATAGGCTGCTTCTTCCAGGGCGGGATCCAAAAGTTGGAGACGGCTGCGCACCACAATAGCCACAAAAGCAATCTGAAACGTAATGTGGGCCAAGATCATCGTCCCCAAGCCCAGCTCAAAGAGGCCCGTGTAAAAGCGCACAAACTGGTAGAATAGCAGCAGCGCGATGGCCATCACAATATCGGGGACGATCACCGGCAACAGCATCAGCCCCTGCAGGATCTTTTTACCGGGGAAGCGATAGCGATACAGCCCATAGCCCAGCAGGGATCCCAGCAGCGTGCTGACCAGCGTGCTGACCAACGCCAGGACGAGGGTATTTTGCGTGGCCTGCCAGACCAGGGCATTCTGAAACAGGGAAAGGTACCAATCGAAGGTAAAACCTGTCCACGCCAGGCCAAAGCGGGCTCGGTTAAAGGAGTAGACGGCGATCAGCAGAATTGGCAGGTAGAGAAAGCCATAGATGGCATAGCTGACTCCCCGCAGCCAGGTGGGTATCCTTGCCAACATTCGCGTGTGCTATCTCAGTTGCGTCTATCCCACTGTAGAGCAGGCTGCCAAAATTGCAGCAACTCCCTAGGCTTTATACATCAGCCTGCAACCCTGTCTATCACGCCAAAGTCCGTTATCAATGGGATATCAATGTGAGGTTATCTGTGGCTGGATTTGTTGAATTGATGATGGGATCCCTGAAGCTGTAAAGACGGCAATCAAAGAACGTGAGCCAAACGAAATGTTTTGCTGTTCGCGTTAGGGGGACGGAGTCCTTGCCTTATTCGGGCAACCCGATACCTGTGACTGGGAAATTGGCAGCACAGGCATTCCCCAACGCCGGCAGTGGGCACTTCCGCGAGGATTGCTAAACTTAGGCTCGGAGTGGTGTGAAAAAGCTGCAACCCATGCCCAAAAGCAGTTCTGGTCGTCTTCGAGAAAAACAAAATCCAGAGGAACCGCACGCGAAAACCAAGGGTATGTCTCGGCCTGTCGGTCGCGTCAGCGGGACGGAGTCCAAACCGTTGCGGTGGGGCAATACGGCCTACTGGGAGGCGGCTGGGCTGATGTTGCTAGGGATCCTGCTGATCGTCTATCGCTGGCGGGGCACCCTGCTGATGTTGATCAATCCCGGCTACGTGAATGTGGCGCTGTTGGCCGGGCTGTGTCTGTTGGGCTTGGGGATTGGCCGTTGGCGAGGAGCCAAAGTTGCCTCTTCTGAAGTCCATGCCTCACTATTGGGGCCGCGGCTGGGCGCAGGACTGTTGATCCTGACGGCCCTGCTGGGGTTTTGGGTCGAGCCACGACCACTCTCCAGCCAAACTGCCCTCAACCGAGGGGTATCTCCCTATCTGGGGGTATCTCGTAGCCAGCCGCAGGCTTTTCGCCCCAAGCTCGACCCCCGTCAGCGAACTCTGCTGGACTGGGTGCGCACCTTGGATGTTTACCCGGATCCCTACACCTATGAAGACCAGCCGGTGCGGGTGCAGGGGTTCGTCATTCCTGACGAGCGACCCGACCACTTTGTTATTGCTCGGTTTTTGGTTAGCTGCTGTGCTGCCGATGCTTACCCCGTGGGCTTGCCGGTGCGCTGGCCAGAGGCAGAGCAGTTAACTGCCGACAGTTGGCTGCGTCTGGAGGGGCGCATGGCCGTGGAGCAGCGGGATGGCCAATCTCAGTTGGTAATCGCTGCCGAGCAGGTGGAGCCGATACCGGTGCCGCCAAACCCCTATGCCGACGAATAAGAGCAGGCGCTTAGATATCGGTTTAGATATCGGTTTCGCTCAGCTTAGCGCTCAGGTAATCGAAGGGCTCGGCCACAAAGCTGTAGTCTTCGCCGGAGCCAAGCAGCTCCAGGGTGCGGGTTTTCATGTTTTGGATCCCAATCACCGTCGGGGCGATGGGCACGCCGAGGGAGTTGTAGGTCTCCCGCAAGCCCGCTAACACCCGCTCATCCAGAATGCTGTTATCGGCAGCCACCAGCGCGTAGGAAGCGTAGCGCAAGAAGTAGTCCATATCCCGCAAACAGGTGGCATAGCGGCGGGTGGTGTAGGCGTTGCCTCCCGGACGAATGAGATCTGGCACCTGGGCGAACATGGCCGCAGCAGCCGTTTTGACGATATCCACTGAGTTGAGATTGATCACGTTCACGGCCTTGATGCGCCGCAGCCCCGAGTCATAAAAAGCCTTGAGCGCATCCATTGCCTCCCGATCCAAGTAGCGGCCCGTCAGGTCGTAGGTTTTGATCAGCGTGGTTACGGCATCCCGCATATCCCCAGCTCCATTCTTGTGACTTTATTTTGTAAAGTAGCTTGAGATGAAAAAATGAGAAGAGATTTTGCCGGACAACATCCAAAGGTCAACCTTGGAAAATCGAGCCAGAGCCCGGCAACGGCGACGCTTCAGGCTCCCCTTCGCCCTCAGAAGTTTAGCATGCAGGGGTTTCTTTCCCGCTTCCCCCTGAGACAATGGCAAATGTTGTTACGAAAATGTAACTTTTCTGCAACACTCTAGGGATCCGGCGGCAACACCCGCAGCGGCTTGAGCTGGCCTGCCTGACCATACCCCAAGCCCAAAAACTTGCCCGCCTCGTCCAGCACCCGCAAAGTAGGGGCATCGACAACAGGCCGGTCGAGGAGAATGGCCCGACCCTGCAGCCACTGCTTCGCTTCGGCGGAAGAGAGCTGTACCGCACCCCAATCGGCAAATCCCCACTCGATGGGCAGCAGGGCAGCAGCGGGATCCCCGGATCCCTGCCATTTCTCCAGGGGCAGGCTTTCTGCGATGCGAAAGGGGCCACTTTGCAGCCGTCGCAGCCGGCTCATCAGCCCTCCACAGCCCAATTTTTCCCCCACATCGCGGGCAAGGGCACGAATGTAGGTGCCGGGGCCACAGGCAACTTCCAGATCCACTTCCGGAAAGTCTCCGGCTCGCCAGCCCAGGATGCGCAGTTGCCGAATGACCACCCGTCGGGGTTCCAACTGGAGTTCCGCAGCCTCCACGCCGGCACGGGCCAACTGGTAGAGCTTTTTCCCCTGCCGCTTAAGGGCGCTGTAGAGGGGCGGCACCTGCCAGATCTCGCCGGTAAACTCCCGCAAGCACTGCTCTACCTGCTCGCGACTCAACCCAGGACAAGGGGATCCCACCCGGATCTGCCCTTCAGCATCGTCGGTGTCGCTGCGCTGTCCCAATCGGAAGGTTGCTTGATACACCTTATCCCCCGACAAAAACGACAAAAAGCGTGTTGCCCGTCCCACCGCAATCGGCAAAACCCCCGTTGCCGCCGGATCCAAGGTGCCCCCATGCCCCACCTTGCGGGTGCGCAAGACCCGCCGCACCACTGCCACACAGTCGTGGGAGGTGAGCCCCGCCGGCTTGTCCAGGTTGAGAAAGCCCTCCAGGGATCCCATGCCAGGCATAATATGCATCAACAGTTAAGATTTGTAACTGAGCTGCCCCAGCGCTTAACATGGGGTTAACTTCCGTCTCTGAGTTTGAAGCACCCATGGCCCAGTCTGACCTGTTCTTTCAGCCTATCTGGCAACGCCTCCTGATGATTGCCCCCTTTTTCCTGTGGGGCTCGGCGATGGTGGTGATGCGAGACGCCCTCTCCGAGACCACCCCCCTCTTTATTGCCATTCTGCGGTTGCTGCCGGCAGGGATCCTGGTTCTGGCCTTTCGGCTCTGGCAGGGGCGGGGCTCTGCGGCCTCTCACGCCTGGCATCCCAGAGGGCTGCGCGGCTGGCTATGGGTGTTGGCGTTTGCGCTGGTGGACGGCACATGTTTTCAGGGATTTTTGGCCCAAGGGCTGAAAGAGACAGGGGCGGGCCTGGGATCCGTGCTCATTGACTCGCAGCCGCTGGCGGTGGCTCTGATGGCCACCTGGTTTTACCGCGAGCGGATGGGATCCCTGGGCTGGCTGAGCCTGGGGCTGGGGGTTTTCGGCATTGGCCTCATCGGCCTATCCGGTGGGGGATCCCTGCAGTTGGGGGCCGGCGTCGTTTGGATGTTGATGGCCTCCCTGTCGATGGCCATCGGCACCGTGATGATGCCCAAGGTGGCGGAGGTGGCGGATCCGGTGCTGGCGACGGGCTGGCACATGGTGTTGGGCAGCCTGCCCTTGATCCTGCTGTCGGGACTGACGGAGACTCAGCAATGGCAACACCTGAGCGGGATCCACTGGCTGGGCCTCCTCTACGCTTCGGTGATGGGGAGCGCCTTGGCCTATGCCCTCTTCTTCTATTTCGCCTCCCAGGAAAACCTCACCGAGTTCAGCTCCCTGACCTTCCTCACCCCCATCTTTGCCCTGCTGTTTGGCAGCACCTTTCTGGGGGAATCGCTGACGCGGCTGCAATGGCTGGGAGTGGGCATCACTCTGGTCTGTGTGTACTTGATTAACCACCGGCAAGAATGGCAGGAGCGCCTCCACCTGGGCTGGAAAGGGATCCTCTCAGAGCTGGGTTTAGACTGGCTGGTGAGCGCCTTGAGCACCGTCGAGATCCGCGATGGCAACCCCGACTGATCAAAGCTTGGGCAGGGATCCCTTAGGGGGGCAAGAACCCCATGGCCTCTCTCACCCTTTGTAGCGTTTGCTCGGCGATGGCCCGGGCCTTAGCGGCATTCTCCCGAATCAGAACGAGCAGGTGGTCGGGGTTGCTCCACAGTTCCCGGTAGCGCTGCTGAATGGGCTCCAGGGCAGCGATGATGCTGTCGGCAAGGAGGGGCTTGAACTGCCCCCACCCCATCTCGGCACACTCAGCCGCCACCACCTCCTTACTTTTGCCGGAGGTGAGCATGTAAATCGTCAACAAATTGTGGGCTTCGGGACGAGCCGGATCGTCAAAGGCAATGCCCCGAATGGGATCGGTCTTGCATTTTTGGATCTTCTTGCGGATGGTATCCGGGTCATCCAGCAGATGAATACGGCTGAAATCCGAGGGATCCGACTTGGACATCTTGCGCGTACCATCGGTCAAGCTCATTACCCGCGCCCCCTCCGGACGAATCAGGGCCTCTGGGATCAAAAACACCTCTCCAAAACGGTCATTGAAGCGGCGGGCAATATCCCGACACAGCTCAATATGCTGCCGCTGATCCTCCCCCACTGGCACATACTTGGGTTGGTAGAGCAAAATATCCGCCGCCTGCAAAATCGGGTAGCTGAACAAGCCAACGCTGGTCTCCTCCCCCTGTTTTTCCTTCTTCTCCTTGTATTGGATCATGCGCTCCGCCCAGTTCATGGGGGTGATGGTGTTGAACAGCCAGGCCAGCTCCGTATGGGCAGGCACGTGGGACTGGACGAATAGCACGCAATGCTCCAGGCTGAGACCGCAGGCCAAATAAAGGGCAAACAGCGAACGGGTTCGCTCCCTCAGCAGCTTGGGATCCTGAGGAACGGTGATGGCGTGTTGATCGACGATGCAAAAAAAGTTCTCGTAGTGCTCCTGCTCGGCCACCCAGTTTTTAATTGCCCCCAAGTAGTTGCCCAAATGCAGTTCGCCAGAGGGCTGAATGCCAGAGAGGGTGCGCGGCTTGGCCATAGGGAAAGCAGATCTCAAACGCCAACAAGACGGAGGACAAGAGCAAGGAAAGTCTTTTTCAGGATATCAAGAGAGGCGCAACCCGTTGGTTCATGATGGAAAAAAGACGCCCAACCCCACACCATGTTAGACTCAGAACCCGAACTGTTACGTGCTGCCAACCACTATGTGCTGCTGATCCCGGGCTTGCCGGAGCAATTTCTCAGCCCTGAGGAATTGCAGGAGTTTCTCGTGCGGCTGTTGCAGGAACATCCCCACCTGGTGGATGCAGATCTGGCCCGCTATCCCACCCCTCAAGCGCAGGCACAGCGGCTGATCGACACCGCCTGTGAGATCGAAGTTTCCCCCGGCGAAACCGTGCAGTGGCATCCTGTGCGCCTGAGCAAGCGCTCCTCGACACAGTCTTGACAGGTCGGAAGTTCGTTGACAAGGCCGTTTGTGGCCTCGTTGCAGCAGCGTTGCAGTTCCCCTGCCGTAGCCTGAGACAGAGCCCTCATGGAGTTGTGTTTCGGATCCCGCCTTGGGCGTGATACAACGCAAGAAAGAAATCCTGAGTTCTAAGTTCTAAAAGAGGTCAGCCATGCCGCGCAGCATGAAGAACGACAACTTCATCGACAAAACCTTTACCGTCATGGCCGATCTGATCCTGAAGCTGCTGCCAGGGGTGAGTTCTGAGCAAAAGAAAGCCTTTGCCTACTACCGGGATGGCATGGCCGCTCAGAGCGAAGGAGAATATGCCGAGGCCCTAGAAAACTACAGAGAAGCCCTCGCCCTCGAGCAAGGGGAAGAAGACCGCAGCTACATCCTCTACAACATGGGCCTGATCCACCAGAGCAACGGCGAACTGGACAAGGCTCTGGAGTACTATCACCAAGCTCTGGAGTTGAACCCAAGACTTTGCTCTGCCCTGAACAACATTGCCGTGCTGCTGCACCACAAGGGCGAGCTGAGCCTGCAAGCCGGGGATGAGGAAACAGCAGAGTCCCTGTTCGACGAGGCTGCCCAGTACTGGATTCGGGCCATTCGCATTGCGCCCAACAACTACATCGAGGCCCAAAACTGGCTGAAAACCACCGGGCGCGCCAACCTGGAGGTGTACTGAGCTTTCCTGCAGAAGGACTCCGTTCCGTTAACGCGAACGGTTGATCTCGGCTACCCTGGGCTAAGTCAAGTCGATAATCTGGGAGCCGGAGGAGAGGATGCTGAAACGGGAAGAAGTCCAACATGTTGCTCACTTGGCTCGTCTGGAGCTAACCGAAGAGGAGGAGATCCAGTTCACAGAGCAGCTAACAGACATCTTGGCCTATGTGGAGCAACTGAAGGAGCTGGACACGGAGGGGGTAGAGCCCACCTTTCATGTCCTGGACATGGAACTGCCCACCCGCCCCGATGAAGTCGAGCCCTACCCGGATATCGAAGGGATCCTGGCCAACGCCCCTGACCGGGCAGACATGTTCTTCAAGGTGCCCCGCATTTTGGAAGGGGAAGACTGACATGGGTCGGCAGGGATTCGAACCCTGGGCCAATCGGTTAAAAGCCGAGTGCTCTACCGCTGAGCTACCGACCCAAGTTTGCAGCTTCGTCATATTAGCAAAGCTTCTGTCACATTCGCAAAGGTTCTGGCCGTATCCCCAAAAATCTTGCTATGCTGGACTCAAGTCAACCCTGGGGCTGTAACGGTTTCGACGGGGTGGCGAACATGGGTTCATGAGGCAGGTCGGGATTGAGCTTATCCCGTTACCACCAGGCTCAAAAAAGTACGTGCGAACAACGTCGTACCCTTTGCTCGTAAAGCAGCTGCTTTGGCTGCCTAAGGCTCAGTAACCGAAAACTTACTCTGAGCTCGAGGATCTGCTCACGACCCCGTTAAGTGGGCGGATCACAACCCCAACGGGTGCAGCTCTCTACTCTGGCTCCGTCGAGGGAGAGACTAAGATTAGGCGGAGAACTCCCATCGCCGGGATCCAAACGGCGATCCCCGCCTCGAGGGTCAAAGAGGCTAAACCTGTGAATGAGTGATCCCTCAGTACCCATCTCGGACACGGGTTCGACTCCCGTCAGCTCCATCTCCCAGCAGTTAACTACGAGCCAAAAACTGCCAGCTTTCAGCCATGCCCTAGGAGCAGATCCTGCTTAGTCTCTAAAGGTTTTACGGAGCGTGGGCGAGTTTGATGACAAGGTGCCGGTTTTTGTCCACCGCAACCCAGCCCTGCTGGCGAAAGCGGTTTAGGAGACGGGTAATGGTGACCCGGGTAGTGCCGATGGCATTGGCCAAGTCCTGGTGGGTAAGGCGCACTTGCAGGCGCACCCCTGTTGCAACCGGGGATCCCAGCTCCACAGCCAAAAGGGAGAGCAACTGGCGCAGCCGATCCTCTACCCGCCGCCGTCCGGCCAAGGCGAGCAATGCTTCGGTTTGGCGCAGCCGACGCACCACCTGCTTGAGCAGCCCTTGACTCAGGATCTCTGAGGCTTCCACCTCTGCTGCCGGCAGCCGCAGCACATCAACTGCCGTCAAAGCCTTAGCTTGGTAGGGATCCAGCATCGTCAGCGGGGATCCCAGGGGCATGGAGGGGCCGGCAAACCCCAACAACGCCTCACCGCCATTGGGATAGAGGGTGGTCAACTGTACCACGCCCCGACAGACGATCACCCATTCCTCAGGAAACAGAGGGATAACCTGGCCAGGAGTGTAGGGGGATAAACTGCGGCTGCGGTAGAGGTCTTCCAGCAGTTGGCGCTCCCGTGTGGACAGGCCGGCAGCAAAATGGCTAGGCATCGCTTCAGGCATAGGCTGGCTCCGCTAGGAAAACTGGGCGCACCAGTCGTTGGGCTCCCCCTTGCAAACCAACAGCAATGGGCTGGCCGTCAATGCTGAGGTTGGGGCATGAGATAAGTGTTCCCGACAACACCTTAGCGCTTGCCTCCCAGTCTGAAGTAAAGGCAAGGTTATGTCCAGGTTAAGTGTAGCTGCCCCGAGAGAATAAAGACAAAAGGGGAACCAGGCAAAGCTGCAGGGATCCTAATCCGCTAGGATCGAAACCAGGGTGCTCCGCACCGTCGACGCGAAAGTGCTCAAGCTTTCAGGAGATCTGTCGTGACGCTGATGGTTCGTGTGATTACCCCCGACCGCACGGTTTGGGATGCCCCCAGCGAGGAAGTGATCCTCCCTGCCACTTCGGGCCAATTGGGCATTCTCACCGGGCACGCCCCCCTCTTAACTGCTATCGGCAATGGCGTTATGCGGGTCAAAGCCGATGGAAAGTGGTCGGCCATTGCGGTCATGGGCGGATTTGCAGAAGTCGAAAACAACGAGGTAACCGTCCTGGTCAACCGAGCAGAGCGGGGTGAAAAAGTGGATAAGGCAGCGGCTCAGGCCCTCTTGGACGAAGCAAGCAAAGTTTTGAATACCAGCAGCGACAAGCAAGAGCGCTTGCAAGCCAAGTTGGATCAACAGCGAGCCAGGGCCTTGATCCAAGCTGCCGAGATGGGCAGCAAGACTGGAAGCTGACCCTGTCCCGGCGCGGGATCTGCAGATGGAGCTCAAGCTGCAGGAGAGATGGAGGGGCTGAGGCGCAGCCAGGGGGCCATTTTCGATCTTTGGGGATTGGCTTTGTTAGCTAGACCGGCGGGAAGCCCCGCCTTCTGTTAGTGACTAGTGGCTGGTCACTATCCACTCACCACTATCCAGGGTGAGGGTCGGGATAAAAGGCGAGGACACGATGCTTCGTCCTTACTGGTGCTATGACCGGCGTAGCAGGATTTTATACCCTCATCATGAGAACTGCTTACCAGTATCGCTTACGCCCTACTTCTAGCCAAGTTGCTCTGATGGACCAATGGCTAGACTTGTTACGCAAGCAGTACAACTACCGCTTGGCAGAGCGCTTTGCGTGGTGGGAACACAATCGCTGTGATATCAATGCTTGTCCCTTAATCTGTCACTTGCCTGAGCTGAAAGACAAGCCCGATTTCTACTCCCAGAAACGGGACTTGGTGAGCACGAAAGCCCTGTTTCCGCAGTACAGAGCAGTCCATTCGCAAGTCCTGCAAAACTGCATAGAGCGAGTGCACAAAGCATTCGACCGCTGGCTGAAGGGGGACGGTAACGGCAAGCGGGCAGGGAAACCCAGATTCAAGGGAGTTGGGCGGTATCGCTCCTTCAGTTTCCCCCCGATGCAACAGGACTGCATTTGCGGGCAGTTTATCCATCTGCCCAAAATCGGTGCTGTTCGGATAATTCAGCACCGTCCTTTGCCTGAGGGCTTTGTGATTAAGACCGCTGCCATCAGCCGCAAGGCAGACGGGTGGTATGTGACCTTGAGCCTGCAAGATTCGTCCGTCCCTGAGTTTACTCCTGAGCCTGCAACACTGGAGAACACGATGGGGATCGACGTGGGGCTGGACTCCTTTTTGGTGACCGACGCGGGGGAGTCTGTTCCAGTTCCCCAGTACTATCGCAAGGCAGAGCTCAGGCTCAAGAGGTTGCAGCGAGCCTTGTCTCGCGAGAAGAAGGGGTCAAACCGCCTATGGCTAGTGACTAGTGGATAGTGACCAGTGGATAGTGAATAGTGACTATCCACTAACCACTATCTCAGCGCAAAGATTTTCATGACAAAACAGCGAACTGGCTGGTAAGCAAGGGCAAGCATATTGGGTACGAAGCCCTGAATATCAAAGGTGTTGCTAGAACCCGACTAGCAAAATCCACCTATGATGCTGGGTGGGGACAATTTCTGCAAATGCTGGCAGTCAAGGCTGAAAGAGCTGGGCTGAGGGCGATTGCAGTGAATCCCAACGGCAGCAGTCAAAACTGCTCTCGGTGCGGTCAAAGAGTACCGAAAGCGATTCAAGACAGGTGGCATTCTTGTTCCCATTGTGGGCTAGAACTAGGGCGCGACCACCATGCGGCCATCAACATCAAGCACAGGGCGGTGGGGCATCCCGTTCTTTTCGCGTCAGCGGGACGTAGTCCTCAAGCGCAGGAAACGTCCTTTTCGCGCTAGCGGCGCGGAGCGCTTTGCATCAGCATGAGTGCGGGAGTATGTCACAACAGCTCAAGTTGGAATAGAACCGTTTCGTCGCGGTATCCATAGCACCCCTCTCCTTTTGGAAGAAGGGCTGGGAGTGAGGGAGAAAGGCTCAAGTCAAAGGCTGCCAATGGCCCGTTTCAGTTGCACCAAGGCGCGATTGTAGGCGATTACAGCATTGGAAAGGTTGCCACGGGCAGTGGTGAGGGCAGCTTCAGCATTGATCACCTCCGTTTGGGTGCCCACCCCCGCTTGCAGGCGCAGCCGGGCCAAGCGCAGGCTCTCTTCTGCTGAGGCAATTGCCACTTTGGCCGAGTCGATCTGTTCGCGGCTGGAGCTGAGGGTCAGGAAGGCTTCTTCCACCCCCCGCTGGATTTCATTGCGGGTGCCGACGAAGTTGCTCACGGCCACCTGTCCATCGATCTGGGCTTGGCGGGCTTGGGCAGCCGCTTCTCCTCCATCGAACCAAGTCAAGCTGAAATTGGCTCCCACCGAATAGCCAACATCAAAACTGTTGCGGCTGGCGTTGAAATCGTTAACGGCATCGAGGCTGGCGAACAAGCCAATTCGGGGGCCATTGCGGGCTTGTGCCAGGCGCAGGCGGCTTTGGGCCTGCTCCAATTCTCGGCGCCGGCGCTCCAATTCCTGTCGTTGGGCAAAGGCAGCAATGATGGTCTCTTCCAGGCTGAGATCCCACTCTCCCATCGGCTCGATGCGGTCGCTGGCCAACACGTCGGTGGGGCTGGGAAAATTCAGCAGTTCGGCCAGGCGGCGGCGATTCAGTTGCTGGGTGTTCTGGGCCACCAGCAAGGTTTGTCGATTGTTGGCCAATTCCGTCTCTGCCTGGAGAATCTCAAAGCGGGTACCCAGCCCGGCCCGTTCTCGGGCTTGAGCATCCCGCAGGGTGGCTTCGGAACTTTCGACGGCAGCTTGGCTGATGGCAACCCTGGCATCTGCGCTTTGCAGATCGTAGTAGGCATTGGCCACAGCTTGTTTGACCGTCTGCAGCGTTTGCTCCAGCTGCAGTTGGGCGATGCGCAGCGCTTCTTGGGCCAGCTTCAGGTTTTGCTCCCTAAGGCCACTGTCAAAGGCGGTATACTCCACCCGCACCACACTGGCCGAGAGGGTGTGGGATTCGCGCCTTGGCCCACCACCAGGAGAGGGAGCCTCACTGTACTGGTAGTTGGCACGGCTGGAGAGGGTGGGAGCAAAGGCAGCTTGAGCTAGAGCTACCCCGGCCTCGGCCCGCTCGACAGTCAGTCTGGCCTGCTGCACAGCCGGGTTCTGGGCAACGGCGATCTCCAGAGCTTCTTCCAAAGACAAGCCCTCCCTTCGCTCGATGCGCACCTGCAAGGGGGATTGGGGCACCACCAATTCTTCAGCCGTCAAAGCCCCCTTTAGAGTCAGGTCAGCCGCAGGGGTGGAGTCAGCAGGGTTGGGGGGAATCGATAGGGTGGGGGGGGGTGGGGGGGTGAGGATTTCGCGGCTGTTGGGCAGAGCAAAGGCAGCAGAGCTGGGAGCTTCTGGCTGAGCAAGAGCAGGGACAGCCCAGAGCAGGCTCAACAGTAGGCCACAGGGGGCAGAACAGGCAAGGTTCAACTGGGATCCCGCCGAGCCCGTCTGCTGTTGAGGAAGTTGAAGCGGATCCCTGGCTCCATTTTGCATCGCCATCGTGCGGTCATTCTCAACATCACCCCTAGCAGTATCGCAAAAGAAAGGACAAAGATAAGACGGTTTTCCGCAGGCTCGCTGGCTGCCCTGTTCGGGCCATTGGAAGGGGATCCCCGCATCATTTGCCCCCGCAGCAACGAGGCCAGTCTGCTTCTGCCGGGATTTGGATCCCTGGGCCCAGGCGAGGCGCCTCTACACCTAGGCAGAGATGTTTTGGAAGGCAACCAATGCATCTACAACGCATCTACACTTGAGTCACAGTCGCCAGACTGCTGAGTTCAAGGCTTACGGCCCGCCCGCGCGAACAGAGCGGTTGACTACCCTGCCGCTGCCTTGAGTCCATCACAAAGCTGTCTTACAGGACAGGGCTTTAGGCCCAGTTTTTTGGTAGATTTTTTGAGGTGGTGCAGCCATTTGTCCGCGATAGCGATGGTGGGTGGTGTGGGTGATGAGAGGGGGCAGTGTGGCAGGTTCTCAGAGCAGCAGCGGGCCGGAGTTCATATCGAAGGATGAGGAAATCTCTTCCCGTCGGGATCGGGCCTCGCGGCCGAAAAAAAGTAAGCCAAGCCCTTCTGCCCAGTCCGGGGATTTGGGAACCTCAGAAGCAAGAGCGCGGCCAAAACAGGCCGATAGCACTCCGCGCCGTGCGGAGCAGCAGGAGATTTTACAAGATCACCCTTCTGGCTTGAACCCGCCCAAAAATCTCTCTATACTGCAGGGAACTTTATCATTTGCTCCCGCTTCTTCATCTCTCCTTCAATCTATGCGTGCTCCCTCTTCAGGTGACTCGGATCCCATCCTTTCAGAGACTCATGCGGGCTGTTCAGCATCCGAACCGGATCCCAGCACGGAGCGCCATTTGGCCCTGAGGCAGCGCCAGGAATTGGAGAACCGTCTGCTCAAAGCCGAAGCCGAGCTCCAAGAGCGGCGAGTTCTTCAGGAACAACTGCAGGCTTTGCACCAGAAGGTGGCCGAACAAGAGAAGGCGCTGCAGGAGCGGGAGCATCTCTTGCAACAGTTGCAGCAGACTTTGGCGGCTCAGAAAGTCCAGATCTCGGATCAGGAAGCTCAGCTTGCTGCTCGGCAACGCTTAAATGAACGGCAGCGGCAGGATATCGAGGCCCTGCAGGAGCAGATTGAGCAGCTACGCTTGGCCCACGCTCAGGAGCGCCGTCAATGGGAACAGCGCCAGCAGGAGCTGCAGGCCTCTCTGCTGGAAGCCCAGGATGTGGCGGAAAAGCGGGTGGAAATGCTGCAACGCTTTAAGGCAGAGCTTTCTCTGGCCCGCACTCAAATTGCCGAAACTCAGGCGGAGCTGAGCAGCCTGCGGGCTTTGTACAGCGACCAACAGGCAGCCTGGCAGGAGCAACGGGAACACCTCGAGGCCCGTTTGGCGGGCTATGCCGAGACGGAAGCCGAGGCCGAGCAGCGCTGGCGGGAACAACGGCAAGAGCTAGAAGCAGCCCTGGCCGAAGCCCAAGCTCAATTGGCGGCTTTGCAAGCTCAGCAGGAGCATCTGCGCCAGGGATCCCTGGCGCAGCAACAGCTTCAACAGCAGTGGCAGGCCCAGGCCGAAGCGCTGCAAGTGGCCCTCTCTCAAGCCCAGGCGGAAGTTACCCGTTGGCAGCAAGAGCACCGCCATCTGCAGGAACAGTACGCCCAAGCCCAGCAGCATCTCTCCGCCATGGAGCGGCAGTTGCAGGCTGCCTTGGAGCAGTTGGCCGCCCAACCCGACTGGCAGCCACAGTTGCGCTCTGCGCAGGCAACCATTCTCCATCTGCAAGAAGAAATTGCAACCTTGTCCACGCAACTGGAGAAGCAAGCAGAGCAGATCAAAGCCCTGCAAGGGGAGCGTGCTGCCCTGTGGGAAGAAAACCGCTCTCTCCGAGAAAAATACGAGCAGCAGCAGATGCATGTGCTGAGCTTGAAGGCGGCTTTGGAACGCAAAGGCTTGGATGTCCCACCTCGGGCCGATACCTCCAGCGCCCTCACGCGAACAGAGTCCCTTGGCCAGGCTCTGTCTCCAACCCCTGCTGCCAAGCCTACAATTCAGCCCCTGGCCCAACCTCTACCGTCTCGGGCAAGCAAGCGGGCGGTCGATCTGCCGAGGTTTCTGCCCCGTCCGTGAGGGATCCCGTGTTGCAGCCTGTTCCTCCCCGCTGGCTGGAAGTGTGGGTGGATCATCCCCATTTGGGGGGTTGCTTTACCTATCGTGTGCCAGAGGGATCCGCACCAGAAGCGGGCGACCTTCTCAGCGTGCCCTTTGGTCGGCAAATGGCAGGGGCGGTGGCCTTGGGTTGGCGCTCCGAGCTGCCGGCAGGGGTGGATCCGCAGTCGGTGCGGGAGATCGAGGCGGTGGTGGCCAAAGGGATCCTGCCCAAAGAATTCTGGCCCCTGCTGCAGCGGGTGGCCGACTATTACCTCACCCCTCTGGCCCAGGTGGTGCGCACGGTATTGCCCCCCGGCTTGCTCAGCCGTTCTCAGCGGCGTGTCCGCTTGCTCAGGCTCCCTGCCGAAGGGGAGGAATGTTCGCCTGCTGCCCAAACCCTGCTGCAGCTGCTTCAGGCCAAAGGGGGAGAGCTGTCTTGGCGCTATGTGCAACAGCAGGTGCCCACTGCCGCCCTCGCCCTGCGGGAACTGCAGCGACGGGGTTGGGTGGAGAGCTTTTGGCAGGAGCAACAGGGGGGCAGGGTGAAAACCCAGCTGGCCGCCAGTCTGGCCGACGACTCCCCAGAGGGGCTGAGCCTCCCTCAGCAGAAGGCGCTGCAGATCCTCAAGCAGAAGGGGGGAGAGCTGCTGCTCGCCGAGTGGGAGCGCCTGGCAGGAGTGAGCCGAGCGGTTCTGCAGGGGTTGGCCCGCAAAGGCCGTGTCCACCTCTACGAGCGCCCACTGCTGCGGCTGGGAGATGCCAGCCTGCCGGGGTGGCGGGATCCGCCCAGGCCCTTGACGGCCGCCCAGGCCCAGGCGGTAGAGGCGATCCGGCAAGCTTTGGGCCGGTTCCAGCGGTTTTTACTGCACGGGGTCACCGGTTCTGGGAAAACGGAAGTGTACCTGCAGGTGATCGCCCAGGTGCTGCAGCAAGGACGGTCGGCGCTGGTGCTGGTGCCCGAGATCGGCCTTACCCCGCAACTGATGGATCGGTTTCGGGCGCGGCTGGGATCCCAGGTGTGGGCCTACCACAGCGGCCTCTCGGAAGGCGAGCGCTACGACACCTGGCGGCAGATGCTGTCCTCCACCCCCCAAGTGGTGATCGGCACCCGCTCGGCGGTGTTTGCCCCCTTGTCCAAGCTGGGCCTGATCGTCTTGGACGAAGAGCACGACGACAGCTTCAAGCAGGATCAGCCCCAGCCCTGCTACCACGCCCGTCAGGTGGCCGAGTGGCGGGCCGAGCTGGCCGGTTGTCCCCTGGTCCTGGGCAGTGCAACCCCAGCAGTGGAAACCTATGCCGCCCATCTGCAGGATCCGCAGCGGTGGATCCGGCTGGCCCTGCCGCAGCGCATCCCCCAAGCTGGGATCCCGGCCACCCTGCCCCAACTGGAGCTGGTGGACATGCGCCAGGAGCTCCAAGCCGGCAACCGCAGCATCCTCAGCCGCCGTCTACACCAGGCCCTGCAGCAGACGCTGGACAGAGGGGAACAGGCCATTCTCTTTGTCCCCCGCCGCGGCCACAGCACCTTCGTCTTGTGCCGTAGCTGCGGGTTTGTCCTCACCTGCGAGCATTGTGATGTTTCTCTCACCTTTCATCTGGCCCATCTCGGCGGGCAGGAACTGCGCTGCCACTACTGCGGCGCCCGCCAACCCCATCCGCAGCGCTGCCCCGCCTGTGGATCCCCCTACCTCAAGCACTTCGGCACCGGCACCCAAAAAGTGGTGGAAGTGCTGCACCAGCATTGGCCGCAGCTCTCGATTTTGCGCTACGACAGCGACGCCACCCGCCGCAAGGGATCCCATCGAGAGTTGCTGGAGCAGTTTCGCAGCGGCAAGGCCCAGGTGTTGGTGGGCACGCAAATGCTCACCAAAGGGCTGGACATACCCCAGGTAACCTTGGTGGGCGTGATGGCCGCCGATGGGCTGTTGCACCAAGCCGACTATCGCGCCGGCGAGCGCAGCTTTCAACTGCTCACCCAAGTGGCGGGGCGCTCGGGCCGGGGATCCCTGCCGGGACAGGCGATTGTCCAGACCTATCTGCCGGAGCACCCGATTTTGAGGGCGGTGCTGGCCCAAGATTACGAGGGCTTCTTGCGGGCAGAACTGCAACAACGGCAAGAGGGGGGCTATCCTCCCCATCGAGCCTTGATTTTGATCCGCTTGAGCAGCACCCGCCTGGAAGCCCTGGAGCGTTATTGCCATCGGGTGGCCGAACGCCTACAGGGGATCCCGGCAGAGGTGTTGGGGCCGGGGCCGGCCCAGGTGGAGCGGGTTGCCGGACGCTACCGCTGGCAGATCCTGCTGAAGCAACTGCCCGACCAAGATTGGGATCGCCCGAAGCTGGCTGCCCAGATTCAGGCCGCCATTGGCCATCTCCCCCAAGGGATCCGCGTCAGCCTGGATGTGGATCCCCTGCGGATTCTCTAGGGGCGGTCGGCGAAAGCAGAGAGCCCAGAGATCTAGAGAGATCTTGAGGTAGTCTAGTTTCGGGGCCACCCGTATCCAACTCAACTCTGGCAAAGCATGGCTGAAAACCGGACTGGTGCGTTTATCGGTGGGCTGTTGCTGGGAACTGCTGTGGGCACCGCCATTGGCCTGCTCTTGGCTCCCCGCAGCGGACGGGAAACGCGGCGACTGCTGAAGAAATCGGCAGAGGCCCTGCCAGAGGTAGCAGAAGATGTGACCAGCAGCCTGCAGTACCAATCGGAAAAGCTGCTCGACTCCGCCCAAAAAAGTCTGGACGAGGCCCTGCTGAGGCTGCAACAGGCGGTGGCGGTGGGCAAAGAGGCGATGCTGCAAAAGCGACAAGAACTGAGCCAAGCCCAAAACCGCAGCGTCCTGGCCAGGGAAGAAGCGAACTTAGAAGCCCAAGATCGACAGGAAGAAGCGCGATGACCGATCCGGTATTTTGGCTGGGCCTCTCGGTAGGTCTGGTGGCAGTGGGCATTTTGGCGGTGATCCTGACCCTGCTGCCCGCCGTCATTCAACTGGGTCGAGCCGCTCAAAGTGTAGAACGCTTTTTCGATACCCTGCTGCGGGAATTGCCGCCCACGCTGGAGGCCCTGCGCCTGACCAGCCTGGAAGTGAGCGAGATTGCTGACAGCCTCGACGAAGGGGTGAAAGAGGCCGGGCAGGTGGTGAAGCAGGTCAACCGCTCCATCGAAGGAGCACGCACCCAAGCCCGTGGCGCCCAGGTCAATATCCGCAGCCTTTGGGCAGGGGTACGGGCAGCTTGGCAGACGCTGTCCGGCGAAGTGCCCCCCCCTGCTGGCGCGATTCATAACCCGCGGCTGCGCCCATCCGACCCGTCCAACCGTGCTTTCCCCGTCGCTTCCTCAACCATTCCCCTGGGGGATGTTCGCCCTTTTGCCGACAGATCCACTCCAGAGGGATCCCAGCCCGATGCCCAATCTTCCCGACCGGATCCTGCCAATTCTTAGGCGCTCCTCAGGATTCTCTGAAAGACGGGCGTGGGGGGCTGGGGTTCTTGCCCAGGGGGAAGCTGACCCCAGGTAGCATCCGGATCCCAGCGCAGTTGCGTGATGTCGGTGAGGGAGAACCCCAGTTGCTGCAGGATCTTGAGGCTGAGAGCGGGAATGAGGGGCGAGAGCAGCACTGCCACCCAGCGCACGCTTTCCAGAACGGCATAGAGGATCTGGGCCACCCGTTCCCCCTGCCCTTGTTTGTGCAGCGTCCAAGGGGCCTGCTCATCTAGGTATTTGTTGCTGGCCTGGGCCAAGCTGAGGGCCTTGCGGGCGGCAGAGCCGGGATCCATCCCCTCGTAGGCCGCGGCCACCAGAGGGGCAAGGGTCTCGGCCAAGGTTTTGAGAGGGTGGTCAGCCGGGATCCCAACTGCGGGAATGCGGTAGTCCGGTTGATATTTCTTGAGCATGGTGAGGGTGCGGTTGAGCAGATTGCCCAGATCGTTGGCCAGATCGGCGTTGAGCACGTCAACGAAGCGGCCCTCGCTGAAATCGCCATCCTTGCCCAGCTCGATTTCCGTCAGAAAGTAGTAGCGCACGGCATCGGCGCCGTATTGCTGCACCAGCTCAAAGGGATCCACCGTGTTCCCCAGGCTTTTGCTCATCTTGAGGCCATCCTTGGTGAGAAAGCCGTGGCCAAACACCTGCTTGGGCAGGGGCAGACCTGCGGACATGAGCATGGCCGGCCAGTAAATGGCGTGGAAGCGGACAATATCCTTGCCCACCAGGTGGACATCCGCAGGCCAGTAGCGACGTAGGGCATTTGCCAAGGTGGGCTCGTCGTCAGGATCCAAAGCAGCACTGATGTAGTTGATGAGGGCATCAAACCAAACATAAAGGGTTTGGCCGGGATCCGCCGGAAAAGGGATCCCCCAGGAGACACTAGGGCGAGAAATGGAAAAATCCCGCAGGCCCTGCTTGACAAAGTTAATCACCTCATTGCGGCGGCTTTCTGGTTGGATAAACTCCGGCTGCTCGGCATAGAGGGCTTCCAGCTTTTCCTGGTAGCGGGAGAGGCGAAAAAAGTAGTTTTCTTCATCTTTCCACTCCACTTTCTTGGTGGGGTGCAGAGGGCAAAACCCACCTTCTAGCAGCTCCGCCTCGTCTTTAAACTCTTCGCAGGCAACGCAGTACCACCCCTGCTGCCGGCCAACGAAAATATCCCCCTGATCCCAAACCCGCTGAAAAAACTCCCGCACAATGGCTTTGTGGCGAGGGTTGGTGGTGCGGATAAAGCGGTCGTAGCGGATGTCTAGCAACTGCCAAAGCTGGGCAAACTGAGCCGCAATCTCGTCACAGTGCTGCTGAGGGGGAATGCCGCGCTCTTCGGCGGTGCGCTGGATCTTCTGGCCGTGCTCGTCGGTTCCCGTCACCATCAGCACATCCTTGCCCCGCAGGCGATGGTAACGGGCAATGGCATCCGCCACCAGGGTGGTGTAGGCGCTGCCGATGTGGGGAGCGGCGTTGACGTAGTAGATGGGGGTGGTGATGACAAAGGTGGAATCCGGCATGAGCATCCCCAAGGCTTTCTCCCATGATAGAGGTTGCGGGAAAGTCCAAAAGGCCAAGCTGTAGCGTGGGTGTGGAGAGGTCATTCGATGAAACTTCAGGTCAACCTTCTGGGGTGGAGCGGTGTGGCGTTGGGAGTAGGGATCCTCGGGGCGGGAGCGGGCCTGGCCCAACCATCGACGGCGCCCCTGCCGGAAACCCGGATCCCCTGTGAGATTTTCATCGCGGGGGGTGGGCTGGGGGGGGTGGCGGCAGCCTATGACGCGCTGCAACTGGGCCGGCAGGTGTGCATGACGGAGATCACCGATTGGATCGGGGGGCAGGTGAGCGCCCAGGGAGTCTCCGCTTTGGACGAGCGACCCCTGCAACGAGAAAATGACATCTTCCCCAAAGGCTACAGCGAGTTTCGCCGGCGGGTACGGGAAAAATACGGCGGGGATCCCAACCCCGGCAAGTGCTGGGTGAGCGTGCTCTGTTTTTCTCCCCAGGTGGGACATCAGGTACTCCGGGAGATGTTGGATCCCTATCTGCAGTCGGGGCAGTTGCGGCTATTTACGGAGACGGTGGTCAAAGACTTGGAGATTGCGGATTACCAAATCCGCAGCGTGCAGGCCATCCGCAACATCCCCAAACACGCCGGCGTGGAGCCGGAGCAGCGGGGGGATTTGTCCACCTATCTCCTGGACTTTTACCGCCTGGAGCCCACCGACGACTGGGACAAGGAGATCCTGCGCTTTGAGCCGCCGCCAGAACGCCAGGGGAAAACCCTGCCCTGGGTGGTGATCGATGCTACTGAAACCGGCGAGCTGCTGCCCTTGGCGCGGGTGCCCTACCGCCTGGGAACTGATGGCCAAAGCCGCTGGGAACCCAGCTCCAAGCCCTACGTGGATCCCTACTGTACCCAGGGCTTCACCTACACCTTTGTCATGGAGCGCTTCCCCGTGCCGCAGGTGCCGGTCAAGCCGGAGTTCTACAACGATCCCCTGCACGGTCCCTACTACAGTTACGAACACCCTCGCTTCAACTTTGCGCTGATCTTCACCTACCGCCGCATCCGGGGGCAGGTGTTCGGCTTTGGGGAAGAGGCCATTCGGGTGGGGGATCAGTCAATGCAAAACTGGACTTGGGGCAACGACTGGCGCATCACAGGGCCGGATAAGAATTTCATCCTCACCCACGAGCAACTGCAGGCCTCAGGCCAACTGCAGCCGGGCGGCTGGATGGGGGGCTTGCGGGTGGAAGCCCTGCGGCGAGCTGAGCAGCATGCTAAGGGCTTTTTCTACTGGCTGGTGGCGGGAAGGACGGATTTTCTCCTGCAACAGGAGGATCCCAACTTTCAAAAAGACTTCTACTTGCGCTATGCCTACCTACGGGGGCCCAATACCCCCATGGGAACTGCCAGCGGCCTCTCCAAGTACCCTTATATCCGCGAGTCGCGGCGCATCATTGGTCGGCCCAGCCTCTCCTACCCAGAAGGATTTACCATCTACGAGTCGGACATCACCACACGGGAATCGGAGCTAAACCGCGGGCGGCCCTTCATCTTCTACGACTCGGTGGGGGTGGGCCAGTACCCCATCGACTTTCACGATTGCCTGCTGCCGGGTTTTTCCCCGCCCCCCAGCAACAACAAAGACGCGCAGGCCCCCAGCTACCCTTACCAGATCCCCCTGCGGGCGCTGATCCCCCAGCGCATTGACAATCTGCTAGCCGGCAACAAAAATATCGCCACCAGCCGCATTGCCAGTGCCTCCTACCGGGTGCATCCGGTGGAATGGGCCATTGGCACCGCCGCCGGCCACGCGGCCCACTTTGCCCTAGAACGGGATCTGATCCCGGCAGAGATCGTGGAGGAGCCGCTTTTGGATTTGCGGCTGTTGCCGGCTCTCCAGGCCCAAATCCAGAGCTTGGGCAACCCCATTCAATTTCCTGGCACCACCATTACCGCCACCGATTGGGCCCAATCCCGCTAGCCTAGAAAGGCAGGGTTGGGAGTTGACCGGTGGATCCCGTTGGGGTTGGACTTGTGGGCTGGGAGATGCTTCGCCCCTCTTTATGGGCCGCCACGGCTCTGTGGGGCTTGGGACTGATGTGGGGGTTTTCGCCGCTGCATCAAAAGCTGCAGGAGAGCTGGGAAAAGCAATTGCTATGGGATCCCAGTGGAGCTTTGGCTTCCTTGCTGAGCACCCTTCCCTTTTTGCTGGCAGCAGGCTTGGTGGTAGCCCTGACGGAGATCTCCTTGGGCAAAAGCTGGGCCGTCTCCTGCGGCCTGATCGCCTGCGTCGGCGGAGGCCTCTATGAACTGGGCCGGCGGGACAATGCCAGGTAACTCAAGCGCTCCGTGTTGTTAACGCAACTACCCCCAGTCTCCTCCCCTAGGGAGCGGATAAGCAACGCCAAGTTAGAGCGGCTTCAAGCGATGACCCCCCTCCAAGAAGCAGCAGAAGCAGCGGCCAAGCTGCTGGTATTCCGGGACATCTGCACCCACCCCCTAGCCCTAGCCTGGCAGGAGCTAATCCAGCAGTTGATGAGTGGGGATCCCCTGCCGTGCTGGAGGGCCTACGGGCGCTGGTTTGAGCTTTTGGCCCGGCAGGGCCTGAGCTGGCGGCAATGGCTGATCCGGGAGATCCGCTGGGCCGATAACCCCTTTGCCCGTGCAGCGCTGCAGCCCCAAGGGATCCCAGAGCCTCTTATGCAGGCGGCCCGCCACGACCTGCGCTGTCTGCAAACCCTAGCGGACAGTCAGGAGACCATTGCCGAGCAGATGCAGGCGTTGGGGTTGGGGATCCCCTGGCCCGATGGGGAAACCGATAGCGCTGGCTGGGATCCCCGCTCTTTTGCCGATTGGGGCCAGAGCTTGGAGACCTTAATTGCCCACTACCGCCAAAGGGGGGTAGGGCTCTGTGGTCGCTACTGGGCCTTTCGCTGGGGGCCAGCAGGGCTAGAAGGGATCCCTGCTCCCGATCTGTCTGACTGGGAGGAGATCTACGGCTACGAACGGCAGAAACAGCAGTTGGCGGCCAACACCGAAGCCCTGCTGCGGGGGGATCCGGCTTTGCATGTGTTGCTCTACGGGGCGCGGGGCACCGGCAAGTCTTCTCTGGTGAAGGCCTTGTTGCGCCGCTACGGCCTGCAGGGGCTGCGCCTATTGGAGCTGAGGCGAACAGACTTGATTCAGTTGCCGGAGATTTTGGCAGAGCTGCGGGCGCAGGTGTTGCCTTTCATCTTGTTTGTGGACGATCTCTCCTTTGAGGCAGAGGAAACCGAGTTCAAGCAGCTCAAGGTGCTCCTGGAGGGGGATCTCGTTGCGCCGCCCCCCAACGTGCGCCTTTATGCCACCAGCAACCGCCGCCATCTCATCCGCGAGTTTTTTGGCGATCGTCCCAATCCCCAAGATCAAGAAGTCCACGCCTGGGATACGGTCCAGGAAAAGCTGTCGCTGCGGGATCGCTTCGGCCTCACCCTCACCTTCACCCCCTTCACCCAGGGAGATTACCTGGCAACCGTAGAACACTTGGCCCAGCGGCTGGGTTTCACCCAATCTCTGGATGCCCTGCGCCGCCAGGCCTTAATCTGGGCCCAACAGCAAAACGGCTTTTCCGGTCGCACTGCCCGCCAGTTCTTGGATGCCGTTCGGGCAGGGCTGGTGAAAGGCAACGATGGACTTCCGAGCTAGAGGTGGTGACTATTCCAAACTGATACATTTACGCTGAACACTGCTGAACATCACTGTTCAACTATGCAGCGATAGCATTCTGTTTGTTTCCATTCGCGTTAGCGGGACGGAGTCCAAACAGAATGGCGGTATCCCGCAAAGCTTTGAGTAGAATACCCAAAGCGCAGTTTCCGTGTCGTCTTACTACCAATTTTCTGCTTTGCTTTGGCTACCATGTTGGCAGACTCGAAAGTAAACAGAAAGATCAACTGGTAGTAATCCGTACTGAACATATTATACATTATTTTCAGTATAGTTGAGCTTATTATTGACTAGAGTCATGCTCCAAAAAAGACAGAAGTTGCTGAGCTACACTCGCTACACGAAGGGGCGCCGGTCAGCCTGTCTCTGCCGTTACAAAAGCCAGGCGTCATAGCCATAGTCCGACCAAGGGCTGGCCCCAGAAGAAGGCAAAAGAAATGCACGATGGAAGCCATGGTCGCATCAGCGTTGGGTAGCAACCTCGATCCGGCCAATCTGGATCAGACGGAAGCAAGCCGCAGCTTGGCCCGCCTGGGGATCGATGTGGGGGGCACCTTTACTGATCTGGTGCTCTTGCAGGATGGCCAGATGCAGACGGCGAAGGTGCTGTCTACCCCCAGCCCTGAGGAGGGGGTCTTTGCGGCGCTGGACAAGCTGGGGGTGCTCTGGGTTGACCTCTTCTGTCATGGCATGACGGTAGCCACCAACGCGCTGCTGGAGCGCAAGGGATCCCCCACCCTGTTTTTGACCACGGCGGGCTTTCGGGATGTGCTGGCCATTGCCCGTCAAAACCGCCCCTCTCTGTATGACCTGACACAGCCCAAGCCGGAGCCGGTGGTGCCCCGCCACCATTGCCTGGAGGTGAAGGAGCGCTGCAGCGTGGGTGGAGTGTTGGAGCCGCTCACCGATGCCGAAATCCGGCGGGTGGTGCAGGAGGTGGGGGAACGGGTGCAGCGGGATGGGATCCGCGCTATTGGGGTGGGGTTTTTGTTTTCTTTTCTCTACCCGGAGCACGAACAGCGGCTGGGAATGGCCTTGCGACAGGCTTTCCCGGAGCTACACCTTTCCCTGTCTTGCGAGGTGGCGCCGGAGTTCCGAGAATACGAGCGCTTCAGCACCACCGCCATCGATGCCTACCTCAGCCCGGCATTGGCGGGCTACCTGCACCGCTTGGCCCAAGGATGTCGGGAGCGAGGGATCCCCCAACCGTTGATCATGCAGTCTTCCGGCGGCGTGACCTCCATCCCTCAGGCGGCGGCCCATGCTTCGGTGGCTTTGCTCTCAGGGCCGGCAGGCGGGGTTTATGGGGCGGCCTATCTGGGTCGCCTGAGTGGCTACCCCCACTTGCTCAGCTTCGATATGGGGGGAACCAGCACGGATGTGGCCTTGATCCAAGATGGGATCCCCCAGGTTACTCCCGCAGCGGTGGTGTGCGGCTTGCCCGTGCAACAGCCCCAAATTGATATCCACACCGTCAGTGCCGGCGGCGGATCCCTGGCCCATTTGCTGCCCGGCGGTGGGCTTCAGGTGGGGCCAGAGAGTGCCGGATCCAACCCCGGGCCGGCCTGCTACGGTCGGGGGGGAAGGGCTCCGACGGTTACCGATGCCAACCTCTGGCTGGGGTACCTGCCGGATGGCGGGCGGCTGGGCAACTCGGTGCAGCTACGGCGGGAGCTGGCGGAACAGGCTATTGCCACGCTGGCGGATCCCTTGGGTTTGAGCTTGCAGGAAACTGCCGTTGGCATTCGCACCTTGGCCAACGTCGCTATGTCGCGGGCCTTGCGGGTGATCAGCGTGGAGCGGGGTTTGGATCCCGCCGATTTTGCCCTGTTGGCCTTCGGCGGAGCCGGGCCCATGCATGCCTGTGCTTTGGCAGAAGAGCTGGGCATCCGCACGATCTTGATCCCGGCTGCCTGTGGGGTGCTCTCGGCGCTGGGAATGGCTCTGGCAGATCTGCGGCGAGACTATCGGCGGGCCATCCTCCAACCTCTGCGGCAGCTCACGTCCGCTTCAGGGGGATCCCTGCTGGCCCAATGGGCAGAACCCCTGATCCGCCAGGCGAGAGCCGATCTGCAGGAGCCGGCGCTGCACTTCAGCTTGGACTTGCGCTATCGCGGCCAGTCTTTTGAGTTGGAGATCCCGGTGCAGTTGTCAGATCCGATTCCTCATCTGGAGCAACAGTTTCACCAGGCCCACCGACAACGCTATGGATGGCAGGATTTGGCCCAGCCGGTGGAGGTGATTCAGTTGCGTCTACAGGCGGTGCAGGCCCTACCCACCGTGCCTTTGACCGCACCCCCCCCCTTGCCAGGGGATCCCCTCAAGGATCGGCGAGAGGCATGGTTTGGGGGCAGGATGTGCTCGGTGCCGGTCTACGATCGGCAGCGCATGGATGTGGGGTTTCAACTGCGCGGGCCGGCAATTGTCGAGATGCCGGAGGCAACGGCGGTGATCGAAGCCGGTTGGACAGGTGTCATTGACGAAGTGGGAACCCTAATCTTGAGCTGTGTTCGCGATAGCGGGACAAAGTCCTGGTGAGTCCATCCGCAAGCAGAGCGTCATGGTCATTTCGATTCAAACTAGGATACTGTGCCCACACCCAAAACGTTGCTCGCGTCGGCGTTGCGGAGCAATAATGCAGGGGGCCAGAAGCTCACCCTAACCTGAAAGACCACAGCAGAGCTTGTTTTGAGAGGGAGAGGCAGGTGCTCCAGATCACCTTGACGAATACCTTCACGATTTTTGCGTCCAGATAGGGTGTTGTCTGTTTTCGTTTGTCAGGGTCTAGATAGATGGACTGGCCTCTGCAGCCCTTGCCCTGACTGGATTTTCGCGATTTCCCTCAAGGGCGGACGATGGGACTCGAACCCACGAATGGAGGATCCACAATCCTCTGCCTTAACCGCTTGGCTACGCCCGCCGTGATTCCGGCTATCTAGCTTAGCATGGGAAAAACGGGACTGAACCACAGAGGTCGAAGCACCCCAAATGCTACCCAGAGCCGATTTGTTGCGAGGGGCAGAGCATCGAGAAACCTTGGCACGGGTCTTGGATTTGGGAGAGCAAGCCCTCAAGACCTGGCAAGTGGTCTGGAGCGACTTCCTCTCGCCACCGGAAATAGCAGAGGTGCAAGCTCGGCTGTGCAACTTGACCGAACTGCAAGTGTGGGCTTGGGGAGGGTACCCTCAAGCAGAGCGCCAGCGCTTGGCCCTAGCTCGCTCTGAGGTGGGTCTGGATGTCCGGGATCCAAAGTCCGACCCAGAAGGGATCCCATTGGCCGCCATTCAGATTCAGGGCAACTTTCTCTTCGACCCGGCCACCCACCGCGATTTTCTGGGAGCCCTTTTGGGAGCCGGCATCGCCCGCGAGAAAGTGGGAGACATCCTCCTGTTGGGGGACTCAGGCGCCCAGGCCATCGTTGTGCCCGAAATGGTGGATTACCTCACCCTAAACCTGACGCAGGTGCGCACAGTGCCTGTCAAAGTAGGCCGGATCCCCCTGAGCCAGTTGAACATTCAACCCCCCCGCGTCAAATCCATCACTAGCGTGGAAGCCTCTTTGCGCCTGGATGCGGTAGCCTCAGCCGGGTTTGGCATCTCCCGCAGCAAAATGGTGGAAGAAATCCAACGGGGGGAAGTGCGGGTCAATTGGAAGCCCATTACCCAAGCCAGCTACACCGTTGGCCCTCAGGATTGGATTGCCATTCGCGGTCGGGGTCGGCTGCAAATCGAAGAGGTAGCCGAAACGAAAAAAGGCCGCTTTCGAGTGCAAATGAGGCGGTATCTCTAGATTTTTTCCTGTCTGAGTTTGGGGAGATCGTTACCTCCAGGAAAATGCTCTAGAAAAAAGAGAAAAAGGCCCAAGGGTAAAGCAAATACTCCAAGTAAAACAACTTCCAGATCAGTTGATAATAGCCAACAATCGCCTCCCGATGGCTGAGATCCAGATGGACACCATAGCCCAAGAGGATCCCCAGCCCCAACACATGGCTCACCAACAGCCAGAGGCCGTTGCCCGCAAGGAGAAAAGAGATCCCCACCCCGATAAATCCCAGATAGCACAAGGCCAAAATGCTAATGCAAAACCTTGAGATCCGCCCTGGCCCAAAGCGCAGCGAGAAGGTGGCAATGGCAAACTGGCGATCCCCTTCCATGTCGGGAATATCTTTGAAAAGGGCGATCACCAACCCAAAAATCGACATAAACCCCGTCAGCCAAACAATTGGGGCTGAAAGCTCGACCCTTCCCTGCATCACCTGCTGAAAATGGCTGTAAAGGCCCAAATTGACGATCAAACCCCGCACGCTGTAGATGCAAGCCGAGGCCGCCAGCGGAAAACGCTTCAACCGCAAGGGGGGCAGCGAATAGGCCGTGCCGATCCCATTGCTCAAAAGCACCGTCAGCAGCAGGTAGGGGATCCCGGCCATGGCCAGCAGGACGGACGCCGCTCCACAACCCACGACGATCCCCACCCCCTGTCGCCAACTCAGGGATCCAGCAGCCAAGGGCAAATGGGGTTTGTTGATGCGGTCGATTTCAACATCCGTCAGTTGATTCAAGCCGACGATGTAGACATTGGCCGCCAGACAGGCCGCCCAAGCCCAGACCAACTGGGGCAGCGCCGAGAGAACCGGTTGCAGGGATCCGGCAGCCACAAACCCCGCCAACAGGTAGAGGCCCACCACGCTGGCGCTGGTGCCGTAGACGGTGTGGGGTCGAGCAAAACGCCAGAGAACTTGTGGGCGCAACATCAAAAAAGCTAGGGAGAGTCTTCCAGGAGAGAAGCTAGGGCTGCCCAGCGGGGATCCGCCGTTGGTGCTGTAGCTTCCACCGCAATGCCCGGACAATCGGGACGGCAGGGCAACTGGCGGGGCATCTCCAAATGCAGGTGCTGGTACATCCAGTCTTCGACATCCAGCTCACCATTGGGGGGCAGGCTTTCCAGCAGATCTTCTTCGTCTTGCAGTTCCAGCTCCAAGGGGAGAGGTTCGGGATCCCGAATCAAAATGATCTCCTCAACTTCCAGGTGCAGCCGGTGGTTGAACTGCTGGAGGCAGCGGTGGCAGGTGAGGGTGACAATGGTACGAGCTTCAGCACTCACTTCGAGAAAATGGCCCCGATGGCTGACTTCCAGGGATCCCTCCACAGGGGTCAAACTCTCAAAGCCCGAAAAAAACTGCCTAAACTGCAATTCTTGGGTTTGATCCGGCATCTGCCGCAGATCGGATAGACGAATTGGCCTTAACATTGCGCCCCCTTTCGCACGTTTTGGATAGCCGGGATCCCTGTCGTCACCGTAGCAAGAGGGCCAACTTGTTCCCAGCCCTCTGCCCACTCTCAAGATGGGGAAGCTGCCCGACGGATAACCAAGCGCCGGTCAGGCTCTTTGCCACGGCTGAAAGTTTCCAGATCGGCATAGGCAGGGTCATTCAAGAGAGTATGAATTTGCCGACGCTCGGCAGCCGAGAGATCGGGAAACTCGTATTCCCGGCCAGTGGCCCTCACCTTTTCCACAGCAGCGGCAACCAAAACCTTCAGCTCCTGCAAACGCCGCTGCCGATAGCCGTCCAAATCCAAAATGTAGGGCTGCTGCTGGTCTTCCGGCTGGTTCAGGTTGAGAAGGGTGTTGGCCAGGTACTGCAACGCATCCAGCACCACAGGGGAGCGATCCTCCTCTTGAGGGGAATCTCTGGAAGATGGAGAGGGCAAGGGGGGGGCTTTCGCCAACAGCAGTTGCTTCTGAGCTGGGGTCAAAGAAGACGCCTCGATTTCCAGCACCTCCCCCACCACCCGCACCGCCGCTGGGATCCCCATAGCCGCCAGCACCCGCTGTAACCACTGCCTGGCTCGCTCTTGATTGGCCGCAAAGGTGGACTTGTTTGGCGAAGGGGCAACGGTTCCCTCAGATTTCCTAGCAGCAGATCCCGTAGAAGACTTAGGACGGCTCATCCTGGGCAGCTTCCAACTTTGAAGAGCATGACTCTAGTCAATAATAAGCTCAACTATACTGAAAGTAATGTATAATATGTTCAGTACGGATTACTACCAGTTGATCTTTCTGTTTACTTTCGAGTCTGCCAACATGGTAGCCAAAGCAAAGCAGAAAATTGGTAGTAAGACGACACGGAAACTGCGCTTTGGGTATTCTAGTCAAAGCTTTGCGGGATACCGCCATTCTGGTTGGAAACAAACAGAATGCTATCGCTGCATAGTTGAACAGTGATGTTCAGCAGTGTTCAGCGTAAATGTATCAGGTATCAACACTCCACCACAAGTCCACCCCAACAGCGAGGATCCCCTAGGGCTCAAAGGGCAAGGATTCCCGTCCCTCCTTGGCTGCTCTGGGCTTGGTCGATTTCTCCACTTCCTTGGCCTCCACCGTTATCGTCTGGGCAGCCCGACGGCGCTCCTCTTCCACCAACTGCTGTAAGTTCTCCGGCAACGGCTCCCGCGAGAGCAGGAAAGTCTGCACCGTTTGGAAGATGTTAGAGACAAGGATGTAGAGCAAAACCCCTGCCGGCAGAGGGAAGAACAGGAACATCGCCGAGAACAGCACAGGGGTGATCCGAGCCATGGAACTTTGGCTGGGATCCTCTTTGCCGGTATCCTGTCCGGCATTGGTTAGGTACTGGTTCAGGTAAATGGACACCCCAAAGATGACGATCATGGCGATGATATCCCAGTGGATGGTGCCATCCTCGTCGAAGGCCCCCACACGGCCCAACTTGTCGATGAACAGAAAGCCGGTGTCAGAGGCCAAACCGGGAATGGACACCTGCACGGTCACATCCCCCGGCTGCAGAGCCAGCAAGGTGCCATCCGGCTTGATCTGGGCACGATCTTCCCCTTTGGTGATCTTCCAGGTGGGCTGTAACAGATTGGGATCCCCACCCGCTTCGGCCACCAACTGCTCAAAAGGCTTGCCCCCCGGCCCTTGAAGCAGAAATTGCACCTCCTCCCCAACGGCAACCTTGGTGCCTTTGGGTTCCACCAGCACCACTGGCCTGTGGAGAGAGTCGGTGACAAAAATGTTCTTGCTGGGGCTGACGTAGGGAGCTGGTACCACCTCAGCCGCCACTTCCGCCGGCAGGATCTGCAAGTTGACATCGTAGGTCACCGCTGCAAAGGGGGAGCCCCGCAGGGTGGCAAACAGGGCAAACAGCACTGGCATTTGAATGAGCAGTGGCAGGCAGCCCCCCAAGGGATTGGCCCCCAGCTCGCTGTAAAGCTTGGCCTGGGCTTCCCGAAGCTTCTGCGGGTCGTCTCGGTATTTCTCCTGGAGTTCTCGCATCCGCCGCTGCATCACCGGGCTGATCACCTTCATGCGCCGCATGTTGCGGATGGATCCCACATTGAGCGGGTAGAGGGCAAAGCGGATCACCAACGTCAGGAAGATGATGGCCAGTCCGTAGCTGGGCACGATCCCATAGAAAAAATCCAGGATCGGCAGCATGACGTTGTTGGAGAGAAATCCGACTCCGAAGTCCATGAGGGGCGCTGGCAAATGTCCGTAACCATTGTAATGGCTTCCGTTCGGTTGACGAGGGCGTTTTCAGGGTTTGTCCCCCGGATCCGTCAGATAGACCTGAGAAAGGCGAGCAATTGAGCAAAATCAAGCCCGCTCCACTGAACAGGGATCCCAAGGCCCAACAAGAACCCCCCGCCGGCAGTTGCCTAGCAGTCCTTTTTTCCCCTATGATGAGAAACGCTTGATCCTCGGTAGCTCAGCGGTAGAGCGGTCGGCTGTTAACCGATTGGTCGCAAGTTCGAATCTTGCCCGGGGAGTATGTCCAAGCTGATCAAAGTCGATCAAAAAAACCGGATCTGGAATCCTCTCCTTCCAAGACAGCTCTGAGCATGCTGAGCGAAAGGAGGAGACAAAAACCAAGTCTCTTGCCGAGGATGGGGCGTCTCCCAGCGTTGAGCCAGACGTGGGTGGAGAGAATGGAAGCTGGCTGAGGATTCCGTCCCGCCGACGTGAACTGTTCCCGGCGAAGTGTCAAGAGTCTCTGTCCTTTGGGGCAAGGAGTATGTCAGAATACCCTCTGGCTGTCTATTCCCAATCCGAGGGTGCTTGCTGTGATCGACCTGTCGCGGATCCCTGCCCAACCCAAGCCCGGCCTGCTCAACCTCTTGATTGAGATTCCCGGCGGCAGCAAAAACAAGTATGAGTTCGACAAAGACATGGGAGCAATGGCGCTGGATCGGGTGCTCTATTCCTCGGTGCAGTACCCTTACGACTACGGCTTTGTGCCCAATACGCTGGCCGGGGATGGGGATCCCTTGGATGGCTTGGTGATCATGGATCAGCCCACCTTCCCAGGGTGTGTGGTCACGGTGCGCCCCTTGGGCATGTTGCAGATGATCGATGGCGGGGATCCGGATGAGAAGCTGCTGTGTGTGCCTGCTAAGGATCCCCGCTATGCTTCGGTGACCAAGCTGGAAGACATCGCCCAGCACCGCCTGGATGAGATTGCGGAGTTTTTCGCCACCTACAAGCGCTTGGAAAAGAAAGAAACCCAGATCTTGGGCTGGAAAGGTTTGGCCGAAACCGAGGCGGTCATTGCCAGCAGCATTGCGGCCTGCAAACAACCCAAATAGGTATTTTCAAGAGATACGAACAGAAAGAGCTTCCTGGCGATGTTGCAACAGTCGCTCTGGGGTGAGGGGCCCTTCGATGTGTTGCCAAGGCAAGGGATCCGCTGGATCCCAGTGGCTGTGCACGTAGTAGTCTAGGGGCGGCAGTTGCCCTTTAAGCTCTTTGAAAGCGCGCCGGTAGCTCCCCAAGGATTCCCCAAAGTCCCGCGCCAACTGCAAGACTTTTCCCACCCGCCGATCCCCTCGCGAGATGAGGGCTTGGATCACCGACCAGCTATAGCTTTCCGGGCGAAACTCCACCCCCAAGGGACGCAGGTGTTTCTGGAAAAACTGCAGTTTTTTCTCGGCTTTGGGATCCACCCCGTGCCACTGAAAAGGAGTGTGGGCTTTGGGCACAAAGGTGCTGCACCCCAGCGTTAGGCGCAGGCCGGGAGCCGCTTTTTTGAGCTCTTGGAAAAGGGCTACTGTGGCCTCCAGATCTGCCTGGGTTTCCGCCGGGATCCCTACCATGCCGTAGAACTTAATGCCCTTCAGACCTCCAGCCTGGGCGTGGGCTGCTGCTGCCAAGATTTCCGGGTTGCTTAACTTCTTGTTGATGATCTGGCGCAGTTGTTCTGAGCCACTTTCGATGGCCACCGTAATGGACTGGCTGCCCCGGCGGGAGAGTACCTGCGCCAGACGTGGGGTTACGGTAGCGGTGCGCACCGAGGCCAAACTGAGACGCACCTGCTCGAAGCGATCCTGGGCCAAGTGCTCCAGCAACTGCTCAAATTGGGGGTGCTGGGTTACAGAAGCCCCCAGCAACCCAATCCGCTGAGTGACCTGCAGCCCCCGCTCTACCGCCGGGATCAAATGCCCCTCCACATCCGCCACCCGGAAAGGCAGGGTGAGATAGCTGGCCAGGCAAAACCGACACATCTCCGGGCAGCTGCGCACCACCTCCACCATGTAGATGCTCTCCCAGGCCGCTTTGGGGGTAACCACCGTAGAAACCGAGAGGGTGTTGCCGCGGAAGGTGTGTTTGCGAATGGAGCTAGGGATCCCAGCCACTTTGGGGAGCACCTTCTCCACCGGGCCGTCGGGCTCCCGGTATTGGGGTTCATACAAGCCGGGCACATAGATCCCTGGCACCTGCGCTAGCGCCTGCAATTTCTCAGCCCGGGATCCCTGGCGCACCTCCCGATAGACCTCGATCATCTTCTCCAGAAGACCTTCCCCATCCCCCAACAAGATCAGGTCAAAGAACTCAGCAAAAGGCTCGGGGTTGGCCGTCAGTACCGGGCCGCCGCCAAAGACCAAGGGGTGGGCTTCTTCCCGCTCCTCAGATCTGGGAGGGATCCCGTGCCGTTCCAGCAGAGCCAGGATATGGACATAATCCAGCTCCCAGGATAGGGAAAAGCCGAACAGCTCCGGCTCCCGGGGCAGGGGTTCAGCCAGATCCGTAAAGAGGCGGGAGACGGCCACATCCCGGCGGCTGGCCAGCAGACTCCAGATGACTTGATAGCCCAAGCTGGTGATCCCCACTGCGTAGGTGTTGGGGAAGGCGTAGATTACCCGCACTGCGTCGGGGTCAGGCGTGGCCGGGGCAAAGAGCAACTGCTCCAGGGCAAACTCTGAACTAGCCAAGGGATCCCGCTGTGTTGGATTGAGGTTTGGGTTCTGGCTCGGAAGAGTTTTGATTTGCCTGCCGAACTTTTTTGGCTCCTGCATGCTAACAAAAGCTAGCATCTTTCACCAATGCAGATTGCCGGAACAGGGAAGTTCTGCCCAAGCAGGCAGGAAAACCCCACATGCGCCATTGCGGTCTCGGTGCAACCGCGATCCCCTGCAGCAAAACTCATTCCAAAGCCCAGACTTCCGGCAGAAGCCGCCCTCTACGAGCAAAGTGTACGGGCAAAGTGAGGGTAGAGCGTATATCATTACCCCTTCGGCTGGGCAATGTCGAACTCGGCGTCGTAGTCGAAGTCCTCCTCTTCGTCAGCCCAGTCTTCTTCCAGCCTATCGTCCCCCGCCAGCTCCTCTTCCTCCAGGCGGCGCTTTTCTTCGTATTCCTCATCCTCTAGGCCCAAAGCAGCCCGCTCTGCCCGCCGCTGGAAGCGCTCCAGTGCCGCTGGAGTGATGAAGGGATAGGGCAACCCTTGCGCTTGGGCCTCCTCCAGCGCTGCGCGGTAGCTCTCCACTTCCTTGATGTCGATTTTCCAACCGGTGAGGCGGGCTGCCAGGCGCACATTTTGCCCCTCTTTGCCAATGGCCAAACTGAGCTGGTCGCTGTTGACCAACACATGAGCTTGCTGGATTTCCGGATCCACCAGCCGCACCTCCACCACCTTGGCCGGGCTGAGGGCATTGGCAATGTAAGTGGCAGGATCCGGCGACCAGCGGATGACATCGATTTTCTCGTTGCGCAGCTCTGCTACCACCGCCTGAATCCGGGATCCCCTCGCGCCAATACAGGCCCCCACCGGATCCACGTCCCGCTCCACCGTATCGACCGCAATCTTGGTACGTGGCCCCACATTTCGGGAAGGGGGGTTGGCCTCCCGCGCCACTGCCACAATCCGCACGATATCCTCTTCAATTTCTGGCACCTCGTTGGCAAACAGGTTCACCACCAAGCCAGCATCGGCCCGGGAAACCAAAAGCTGTGGCCCCCGCCGGGATCCCTCATAGACTTTCTTGAGATAGACCTTCATCACCGCGTTGGGAGTGTAGCGATCGCTGGCCAGCTGTTCCTTCTTGGGCAGTTCTGCTTCCACCTCAGGTTGTCCGAAACCGCTGGATACCGACATGATCACCGTCTGCCGCTCGGTGCGCAGCACCCGTGCCTGCAGTACGGTTTTTTCCAGATCGCGGAACTCTTCCTGAATCAGACGGCGCTGCTGATCCCGTAACTTTTGCGCCAGCACCTGCTTGGTTTGGATGGCCGCCATGCGGCCAAATTCCGCCTGTTGTGGGGTGACATCATCTGTGACTTCCCAGCCTACTTCGGCTTCTGGGTAATCCTGCTGCACATCGTACAGAGAGATCTCATGGTCGGGGTTTTGCACCTGCTCAACGATGGCTTTGGTGGCCAAAACGCGAAAGCCTCCTGCCTCCACATCCAACTCCACATCGAAATTGCGGAAGTGGTCTTCTGCAAAGACCACATCTCGCTGGATGGTTTTGCGGTAGCGTTCGTAGCCCTTGAGCAGCGCCTCTCGCAGAGCATCGGTGACCACATGGCGGGGCAAGTTGCGCTCCCGCGAGATCATCTCCACCATTTCCGCCAAACCCGGCAGAGGCACCATCGCCATAACCACTGTCCTCCTGCACAAACTTCGTGAAACTTGCTGTTGCTATTGCTCCACAGCGGGAACTGAACCCGCATCTCTGATGCGAAGGGAGGGCCGCACCACCTGCGGTCAAACGCTCTCTCTATCTCCGGTCTCCTAGTCAGTTTCCGATGAGAGGGCAACCCGCTGCACCGAAGCGCGGGGCAACTGAACTCGCCGCCCCTTGAGGGATAAGGCAACCCTCTCCTCATCCCGACCCAGCAGGTGTCCTGACCAAACGGCTTTGCCCTTGTAGGGTGGATCCAAGGTCACCTCCACCGCAAACCCTTTGAAAACCACAAAGTCGCGATCGCTGGTGAGAAGGTTGCTGATGCCAGGGCTGGACACCTCCAACACATACTGGCCTGGGATCAGATCCACCCGATCCAGCTCGACTTCCAAGGCTTGGCTCATGGCTTCGCAATCGGCATGGCTGGTTTCTCGGTCGGGATCCAGTGGACGAATATCCACCCGCAGAACTGGCGGATGCTGGTTGGTGTGGAAAACCATCTGCACCAACTGGTATCCCAGTTGAGCGGCCAAGGGACGGGCCAAGCTCTCCAACTGTGGAATAAGAGGGTGAACCATAACCAACTTGTCACCAACCGGGTGTTGCCGCCAGATCCAAACCCCTTTGAGCCGGAGCCGGCAAAGGGGACAGTAAGCCCCCTCAAAAAGCAAAGAAGTGGGTACCACCCACTCCCCGTTGCTATCGCGGAGCTCCTTGAGGCTCGCCCAGAATCAGTACAGACTTCGAGCGCATCCCCCCTACCTCCTAATTTAGAAGATCTCCTCCGGTTTTGTCATGGGGATCCCCAAAAGGCAACATCTATAATGTGGACAACTGCGGATTTGCCCAGATATCCAGCCGCGTTTTGTGGGGTTTCCTATGACTGTTGCCTTTTCCTACCCGATCTTCGGCCCCAGCATTCAGTGCCCCCACTGTCGGCAAACGATTGCGGCCCTCACCCTGACCGATACCTACCTCTGCCCTCGCCATGGTGCATTTGAGGCGGATGCCGAACAAGAGGAGCTGGTACACCTGCAATCCGGACGGCGCTGGCGCTTTTGGGAAGGTCGCTGGTTTCGTCAGCACACCCACGCCGATGGGATCCGTTTTGAGATTCATGAAGAATTGGATCGGCTGCGCATGCAAGGAATGCGAGCCACTCAGGTGATCGTGGCCGAGCGCTACCGCCAGCTGCTCACCCCTTATCTGGAGCAGGGATCCCACCGTCGCCCCGGCCCACCTCGCCTCTATGGCTTGCCCGTCAGCTTCAGCTCCCAAATCCCAGAGGATAGGGGTGGATCCCCTCAGCGCTGGCGGGTGATCAACTTTGAGCTGACCTACGAGATCGACCCGGCCATGCGGCAGCCGCAATCCCGTCTGCAACTGTGTGATTAGACTGTGTGATTAGAAAGGCGAACAGGTAGAGAGCTGTTGGAAAATTGGTGGCTGCTCAAGTCTTCTAGGTTGTGTTGATCTTTCATTTGAGCCAAAAGAGAGCACTGACGAGATAGAGAAAACTCAAGAAGTTCCTGGCCAATTTGTCAAAACGAGAACATAGATGCCGGTACTGCTTTAACTTATGAAAAAAGCATTCGATTAAA